>NZ_PNDV01000049.1:0-66562 GCF_005930865.1 Pseudoalteromonas sp. S554
CCTGTGTTTTTGTCAACACTTAATTTTAAATTTTTTAAAATCTAAACTTAAGTTTTACTCGACTCACTAAGTGACTTGCTTGCCTCGCTAAGCGTTGCCTGCTCTGCCGTCTCAGTGGGGTCGCATTATAGGGAGATCCGAAAACAGATCAACCCTTTTTTGAAGAAAACTTGAAAAAACATGCTGTTCGCGCATATTTTCATCGAAACGGTTACTTTAAACACTAAAAAGGCCCACAAGGGCCTTTTTACTCAATGAACGAGAAGCTTCCAACCAAGTTTACTTTGCTGTTTAGACTCTTGTTGTAGTTCACTTGCCATTAATGGATGTTCTTTTAACCAGTTATTTTCGAATGTTAATGTTAAAACTTCATTCTTAGCGGTTAATTCAAAATGTGGCAGAACATCGTCCTGTCGTCTCATCGACAAAATAACAGATACTCGAAGTAATCTTACAATGTACTGCGCAAGAAGGTTGTTTGCACCTAACGCGTTGAAGCTATCTTTTGGTATATCAGAACGATGTGCATCGGCTACTGCCACAATTAACCTGTGCTCTGATTGCGAAAAACCAGGCATGTCGGTATTTTCTAGGATATACGCTGTATGCTTATGATACTGCTTATACTCTATTAGTAAGCCGATTTCATGTAACTGTGCAACGGCTTTTAATAGGGGTAAGCCATTTAAGTGATTAATTGGCCAATCTTCATTGATGCTTTGTGCGAGCTCAATTGCCAAACTAGAAACTCGTGATGCTTGTTTTTGGTCAACATGGTATCGACTCATAAACCCATCAACTGTTCGCTTTCTTATATCGCTATTATGAAACTCTGGCACCATGCTATATAAAACACCTTCACGAAGTGCGCCGCCTGCAAGTCCCATTTTTTCAATTTCTAACGATTCAAACAAAGCAATCAAGATAGCAAGGCCCGATACAAATACCAATCGACGATCTTCGCTTAAACCTGGAAGGTCTAACGCTGCAATGGATTTAAATGCAATTGATTGCTCTTTTATTGAATTAAGCTTTTCTAAAGTAAGAAGATCATCAAGGTTTTGTGCCACCATAATTTCTTGAATTGCTTGTACTGTACCTGATGCGCCTGATGCTATTTGCCATCCTGCGGCTTTGTATTCAGGAGCTATATTATCAATAACAGTTCGAGCAGCCTTTATAGCGGTATTGAAATTGCTATGTGTTAATAAGCAATCTTTAAAGTAACGCTCAAGGTAAGTAACACACCCCATGTTGAGGCTCTTGTATAAAAGTGCATCAAACTCTTTACCAATCACTACTTCAGTGCTTGCACCACCAATGTCAATAACAAGCTGTTTGCCAGTACATGCAGAAGTATGCGCTACACCTTTGTATATGGTACGCGCTTCTAATTCACCACTGATAACATTGATTTTATGGCCAAGAATTTTTTCAGCCTGCGCTTTAAATATTTCAGCATTGGTTGCTAAGCGTAATGTAGCCGTAGCTACTATTGTAATATTTTGATTTGGAATATCTTGTAAACGCTCAGCAAAAAGCGCGAGGCATTCCCAGCCTCGTTGCATAGCCTCGGTGCTTAATATGTTATCTTTATCAAGCCCTGCGGCTAACCTGACCTTGCGTTTTACGCGACCAATAGTTTGTAAACCGCCAGCCACTGATTTGGCAATTAGCATATGAAAGCTATTTGATCCCAAATCAATAACTGCGTATACATTTTTTTGCGGTATAAGTTGCCCCACCGTTCAAAAACCTCTAGTTACTACTACTTATACAAACGGTCTATTACGACCGTCCTTTTTGGTAACTATTATTTGGTCGACGTCCGTTATTGTTACTACGATTACGAGGACCATTTGAATAGTTGCGCTTTCTTTGAATAATAGGCTTAGTTAAATCATCTAACAAAGCGGCTTTATCGTAATGCGATAAAGGAATGCTGTGCTCTATGTATTCTTCAATTTCATGCAGGTTGTATGCATATTGTTCACACGCAAAGCTTATTGCATGTCCTGATGCACCTGCACGACCTGTTCGACCAATACGATGAACATAATCCTCACAGTCGTCTGGTAAGTCAAAGTTAAATACATGACTTACTTCTGGTATATGCAACCCACGCGCTGCAACATCAGTTGCAACTAAAAAGTCTAATTCGCCTTTGCTAAATTGCGCTAAAATGCTTTGACGTTTTTTCTGATTTACATCACCCGTTAGCATACCAACACGATGACCATCAGCTTTTAACCACGCATATACGGTTTCACAGCTGTGTTTAGTGTTTGCAAACACAATGGCTTTATCAGGCCATTCTTCTTCAATTAACGTTAATAAAAGCTTAATTTTATCTTCTTGTGAAGGGTGAAATAGCTCTTCTTTTATGCGTTTACCGGTTTTTACGTCTGGCTCAATTTGTACATGCTCTGGGTTGGTCATGTGTTCAAAAGCAAGTTCTTGCACGCGGTATGATAAAGTCGCAGAAAATAATAAGTTTAATCGCTTAGACGTATCTGGCATACGATCAAACATATAACGTATATCTTTTATGAAGCCTAAATCGAACATACGATCAGCTTCATCAAGCACGACAACCTCAATTTCATTTAGGGTGTAACAGCCTTGCTTGTACAAATCGATTAAACGACCTGTCGTGCCAATTAAAATATCTACGCCTTTTTCTAATTGTGCACGTTGTTTTTCGTAATCTTCGCCACCATATACTAAACCTAAGTTAAGATTACAGTGTGGCGCTAAAATTTTTGCATCTTTGTGTATCTGAATCGCAAGCTCCCGAGTAGGGGCCATGATCAGGGCTCTTGGATGTTTACTAGGTGCTTTGCTAGATTGTAATAACCGATGGCACGTAGCAGTTAAAAATGCCAACGTTTTGCCTGTACCTGTTTGTGCTTGGCCCGCAATATCGCGTCCATCACAAATAAAAGGTAGGCATTTTGCTTGAATAGGTGTGCAATATTCAAACCCATTCTCGGTTAGACCGGCAACCACTTCCGGTGCGATAGCAAAGTCTGAAAACTTTTTATCGGTTAAATGTGTCTTAGTCATAGCGTTTAAGCATAACGTTTAAACTTGCAATAAGAAACAAGAGTGTTTAAATACGCACTAAATATTTCGCCTAACTAAATCGGAGAGCGCAATGAGCGAGAAAATAATCCAAATTACTGACGATAGCTTTGAAGCTGACGTATTACAATCAGACAAGCCTGTACTAGTAGACTTCTGGGCTGAATGGTGCGGACCTTGTAAAATGATCGCCCCTATCCTTAATGAAGTTGCTGATGAATACGACGGTCGTGTTGCTGTTGCTAAACTTAATATTGACCAAAATGCTGGCACTCCGCCTAAATTTGGTATTCGCGGCATCCCTACTTTGCTTCTTTTTAAAGATGGCCAAGTTGCTGCAACTAAAGTTGGTGCACTTTCAAAAACACAACTTATCGAGTTTTTAGATAACAACATCTAATAGACTAGAACTAAAAAAGGGCTTTTTGCCCTTTTTTTGAATTTATTTTGTATAAACACTGGACGCTATGCCAGTGAACTGCTAGTTTATAAAGCCAACTAATCCTTAGTTATATTCAACCAACCTCACTCAACGATCAAAGCGACTTTGAGTATGACAATTGTAATAAAGAACCCACCAATATGCATTTACGCGAATTAAAAGACAAGTCTATAAAAGAACTTGTAAACTTAGCTGAGTCCATGGGGCTCGAAAACGTAGCCCGCTTAAGAAAGCAAGATATCATTTTTACCATATTAAAATCCCATGCCAAAGGCGGAGAAAATATCTTCGGCGGTGGTGTGCTTGAGATTTTGCAAGATGGTTTTGGCTTTTTAAGATCATCAGAAGCTTCTTACTTAGCTGGCCCAGATGACATTTATGTATCACCGAGCCAAATTCGCCGCTTCAGTATGCGTACTGGCGACTCAATTTCAGGCCTTATTCGTCCACCAAAAGATGGTGAACGTTACTTTGCATTACTTAAAGTAAACGAAGTTAACTTTGATAAACCTGAAAATTCTCGCACCAAAATTCTTTTTGAAAACTTAACGCCACTACATGCAAACGAACGTTTCCGCATGGAACGTGGTAACGGTAGTAAAGAAGATATCACTGCTCGTGTACTTGATTTAGCATCACCAATTGGCCGTGGCCAACGTGGTTTATTAGTAGCACCGCCAAAAGCGGGTAAAACAATGCTACTGCAAAACATTGCACAATCAATTACGCATAATCATCCTGATGTAACGTTAATGGTTTTACTAATTGACGAACGTCCTGAGGAAGTAACTGAAATGCAACGCCTTGTTAAAGGTGAAGTTATTGCATCAACGTTTGATGAGCCTGCATCTCGTCACGTACAAGTTGCCGAAATGGTTATCGAAAAAGCAAAACGTTTAGTTGAGCATAAAAAAGACGTTGTTATTTTACTTGATTCAATCACGCGTTTAGCACGTGCTTACAACACCGTTATTCCTTCATCAGGTAAAGTACTTACCGGTGGTGTTGACGCTAATGCACTACACAAACCTAAGCGTTTCTTCGGTGCCGCACGTAACGTTGAAGAAGGTGGTAGCTTAACAATTATAGCCACTGCACTTATCGATACTGGCTCTAAAATGGATGAAGTTATCTACGAAGAATTTAAAGGTACTGGTAACATGGAATTACATCTAAACCGCAAAATTGCGGAAAGACGTGTATTCCCAGCTATCGACTTTAACCGCTCTGGTACTCGCCGTGAAGAACTACTTACTAAGCCAGATGAGCTGCAAAAGCTATGGATTTTACGTAAAATCGTTCATGAAATGTCAGAGATTGACGCCATGGAATTTTTAATCGATAAACTATCAATGAGTAAAACCAATGATGAGTTTTTTGATTCGATGAAACGCCAATAACACATTTAAGTAATACAAAAAAAGCGCCCTGGGCGCTTTTTTTATATTTGTTATAATGTGTACTTACGTTTCATTGTATTTGTGTAATACAGCCTGGAGCTCTGACACAAGCTGATTAATATATTTCATATCTTTTTCGCCTTTTTGCAATAAGGCGCTGTCTAAATTTTTCGCAGCTGAAGCTATTTCCTCTAAGGCGAACATTTGTGCTGCACCTAATATTCGGTGGCTATCTTTTTGCAAAGCGTCAAAGTCTTCACTTAGAAAATGCTGTGTAATATTTTCGCTTTCTAAACCAAAACTTTGTTTAAAACTTATTACTAAATCACTGATATCTATCTCACTTGGTACATTAGGTTCATCCGAATGAACTTGGTCTAAATTTTCTGACAAGGTTTTATAAAATAAGTCTTTATCCAATGGCTTTGCAAGGTAACCGTTAAATCCTAATGTAAGGTAGTCGTCAATTTCGTGACTCATTGCGTTTGCAGTGAGCGCAAAAATTGGCCGTTGAAAACCACATTTTTTTAATAGCTCAAAGGCCGCTCGTCCATCCATTATAGGCATTTGAATGTCGAGTAATACAAGATCTGGGTACTCTTGCAAGCAACGCTCCACAGCTTGCTCACCGTTTTCTACCGCAATTACATCAAGCCCTAATGAACGCAAGTAACGGCTAATAAACCTACGGTTATCTGCATGATCCTCTGCAAGCAGGACAGTACCGCTTAGTTGCACTTTATTTTGCTCTATTTGCCCAATATCGATTTGATCACTAGAAACTTGTGCACAAGGTAAAAAGAACGAAAATTGACTTCCTTTTTTATATTCACTTTGCACGCTAATATACCCGCCCATCATAGAAGCGAGCTGCTGCGATAAACTAAGCCCCAGACCTGTACCACCAAAACGTCGGCTAATACTGTTATCCGCTTGGCTAAAGTATTCAAAAATGAGCTTTAATTGTGATGAGTTCATACCTATACCGGTATCTTTAACAATCAGTACAATACCCTGATCTGTTTTATTTAATGCAATTAATACCTGCCCTGATTGGGTAAACTTAATAGCATTGGCACACAAATTAATGAGAATTTGTTTTACTCGCATTATATCAAGGCGGGTGTAAAACTCATCGCCCACCTTATTTTCAAGCACAAGCCTGAGATTTTTTGCTTTTGCCTGAGGGTTAAACATTGCGTGCACATCGTTAACCAGTTGAACCATGTCAAAACAAGAAACATTAAGCTCTAACCTATTCGCTTCTATTTTACTTAAATCAAGTACATCGTTGATCAAACTTTTTAAATGGTTACTATGCCGCTGAATAATAGCTAACTCATCTTTTAGCTGTTCAGGCTCGTATAAACCATTCATTAAGTCGTCTGTTTGTCCGAGAATCGCCGTTAATGGTGTTCTTATTTCATGGCTAACATTAGCCAAAAATTGACTTTTAACATCATTAGCTGCTCTTAACTCTTGGGCAACAGCTTGAAGCTCTGCTGTGCGTTGCGCCACTTGCTCAGCTAAATATTGCTTTGCCCGTTTTTCTGCGCCGCGTCGGTATAAAGCAACCCCTGTCACTATGACTAAAAATAACAGTACAAAAATAAACACCGTTAACTGCGAACGCTGATGCATTTTTAGTTCTTGTAATTTACGGTCTTGTTTCAGCTCTTTAATTTCTTGATTTAATTGTGTGGCTTTAAACTGTCTTTCTAATACTGCTAGGGCTTTAACAATAGATTCACTTCTTAATTTGCGTAGTTCGTTATTGTACTTTTCATGCAACTGCATTGCATTTTCGTAGTTTCCCCTGCTCGCTTCAATCAAAGCATGGGTGCCAAGTCCATCTCGCATTATGCGATCATTACTATGCTCTTCAAGTAATTCAAAAACGCGTTCAATATTCGTTTTTGCCTCATCTAACATTCCCCTTACAAGCTGGACTTTTGCGAGAGTTTGCAGTGCAGTGAGCTCTAAGTTTTTATTATCAATTTTAAGTGAGTACTCTATCGCTAATTTCGCTTGTTCATACGCTAGTTCTACTTTATTAAGAATGATATTGACGTTTGCAAGGTTAGTGTACTGAGTAGCTAACTTATTGACATTATTGACATTATTGACAGATAGGTAATAACGGGTTGCTAATTGGTAGTAATGCATCGCTAAATCTAGCTGATTACTTTCAAAATAAACCACCCCCATATTGTTATGCACCAAAGCAATACCCAAATTATCATCTAACTTCCGAAAAATTTTTAACACATCTTGATAAATACTCATGGCATTTTCATAACGAGATAAGCGTATATAAACGCCTGCTATATTAAGTAAAATATCGCTTTTATCTTGTTCACTACCCACTTTTTCGTAAATTTCTTTTGCTTTTAAATAATAATCAAGCGTTGCTACCAATTTATGCATATTAAAATAAACCAAACCTATATTATTCAATAAATTTGCTTGCTCTAATGGTTGGTTATTAATTTTTGCAATATCAAGTGCACGGGTATATTGAGTAATTGCTTGTTTAAACAAGCCTTGATAAAAAAGTGCAACACCTTGCATTTTAATCGCACGAAAGTGCTCGCTAGGAAGAAGTGATCCAGAAGTTTCTTGCTCTAATAATTTAAAGTAATTAAAAGCATCGCTAAAGTGGCCGCTCGACAGCGCAGTATCGGCAAGGCCTGCATATATTACAGCACGACTTTGAGCTGTAATACGTTGGTTATTAAGTAAGGCGTTACCTAATTCACGCTTTGCATCCCATTGTTGTTGTTGTTTAAACTCTTCTAATAATGGTTCTGATTGTTGAGCATAACTTGGCAAATAGAACAAACTGCATACAATGAATAAGAGGCACTTGAGCTTGCCATGCATAATTTTAATCCTTCAAATTGTTACGTGTAACAATGTAATCTGTACTGAAGATACACTAAATACTAGGACCTAAACAATGCTTAACCCACTGATTGACCGAATATTTGACTTAATATTAACCCAAAAAGTGTGGCAAGTTCATATCCTAGCAGCTGAGCTTATTAATTGTGGCGCAATTAAGCCACTTGATAAAAACCCTGAACGTGATTTATTTAAGCGTAATTTTTTAATTATGAATGCATTGTATCAACTACAGGAACAACTTCACCCTAAAAGTCTCTTAATATCAACACTTCATATAGAACTTATTGAAACGGAAATAGAAAATCCTGCAACGGTTAAATCAAACTTAAAAGATTATTATTTAGACTGGGGGAATTACGAAGCAAGCGAAGAGCAAATTAATGAGCTACTCACAAGTTTTTGGCAAAAGTTTAAGAAGGTAAATAGCGCGCCAGCTTTAACAGAAGATCACTTTGACGCACTGTTGGCAAAGTGGCAGCTAACAAATGATTTTTCGCTTAAAGAACTACAAAAACGTTGGCGACAGCTTGCACTGGCGCACCACCCAGACAAACCTACTGGCTGCGAGAATGCATTTAAGCAAATAAAAGTAGAGTACGAGCAGCTTAAACCGGCTGCTCGCTCATAACTTGATTAACGCGTTAGGCGACGAGCACGAATTTTGCGCCCTTTTATATTACCTTCGGTTAATTTACGAAGTGCCGGTTTAGACGCATTACGTTCAACAGCTACAAATGCGACGTTATCAAGAACATTAATTTTACCTACTTGACGCCCAGCAATACCGTCTTTACCCGTTAACGCACCTAAAATATCACCAGCACGCACTTTTTGCTTTTTACCTGAATCTATCATCAGAGTGACCATGTCTGGTTTGTACGGTGGTTTGTCCAACAAATTATATGAAGGCATTGGCTCTGGCTCAAAGTCGCGCTCATAGTGATCACCAATTTGCGCTACTTTGAATTGCTCTGCATCACCATAAATTGAGCAAGCAATCCCTTTTTTACCCGCGCGGCCTGTTCGCCCAACTCGGTGAACGTGCGTTTGCGGGTCATGCGCTAAATGGTAGTTGATTACCATGTCCATATCGTCAATATCTAAACCACGTGCGGCAACGTCTGTCGCGACTAAAATAGACGCACTTTTATTAGCAAAATGAATCAGAGTGCGCTCACGGTCACGTTGTTCTAAATCACCATGCAATGCCACGGCGCTGAAACCTTCATCGGCTAAATCATCGCACACTTGCTGCGTTTCTACCTTGGTGTTACAAAACACAACACAACTTTGTGGTGTAAATTTAAGTAATAGTAACTTAAGTGTTGGATAGCGCTGTTTATTGTTATCCATTTTGTAGAAGTATTGTTTTATTGTGCTTTTTTCTTGCTCTTCTTCTACTTTAATCATCTCTGGGTTACTAAGTACACGCTTTGCTATCGCTTCGATTGCGCGTGGAAAAGTAGCACTAAACAAAAGCGTTTGGCGGTTTTCTGGAATACATTCAATAATCGCATCAAGGGTATCTTGAAAGCCCATATCAAGCATTTGATCGGCTTCGTCTAATACTAATGTTTCTACATCGTCTAACCGTAAAGTCCCTTTGCGAATATGGTCATCTACGCGCCCTGGTGTACCAACAATGATGTGTGCACCGTGTTCAAGTGACCCAATTTGCGGCCCAATTGATACACCACCACATAGCGTTAATATTTTAATATTATGGATACCACGCGCAAGCTTACGCATTTCAACAGCCACTTGTTCAGCAAGTTCACGTGTTGGACATAAAACTAGCGATTGAATTCTAAAACGTTTTACGTTTAATTTAGCAAGCACACCTAAACTAAACGCAGCCGTTTTACCTGAGCCGGTTTTTGCCTGCGCAATGATGTCTTTACCTTCAAGTACAGGTGGCAAACTTTGCGCCTGTACAGGTGTCATGTGGGCGTAGCCAAGCGTCGATAAATTATCAACAAGTCCAGCTGGTAAAGCCAAAGATGAAAAAGCAGTTGAAGTCACAGTAAATTCCATAGCAGTAAAAATAACGCAGGATAAAGTCCCACTAAATATGCCGCTAATAATAGCAGAATTCGTTATTGGCAACCATTAGCAAACACATTATAAAATATTGTTAATAAAAACATATTGCAAATGATATTTATTTTCATTAAGATTGCGCTTCACTTTTTATTCACATATTGAGCTGGAAGCATCAAATGAAACTGAGTTCACTTTACATCGCACTATTAGCAACAATAACAACAAACACATATGCAAACTCTACCGACCTTGAACATATTGAAGTCAAAGGAAGTTACTTTAATGACTACAAAGTAGATAACGCAAATGGTGCAATGAGAACATCAACTTCATTACTTGATACTGCTCAATCAGTGACTGTAATTAGCGATATTATTATTAACGAACAACTTGCGACAACACTAGGTGAAGTACTTTCAAACGATGCAAGCTTAACGGCTGGTTCTAAACAACGTAACCGTGAAGTATTTAACTTACGTGGTTTTGAGCTTAGCTCATCAACGGGTTACTTACGCGATGGTCATCAGCACTGGTCGCACTATCAACAACCCATTGAAATTTTACAGCAAGTAGAAGTTATTAAAGGTCCATCGAGCATTTTATATGGTCAATCAGGCCCTGGCGGACTAGTTAATATGGTCACTAAAAAGCCAACAGCACAAACTTTGTTCAATGCCAGTGCAGATTTAGATCAACACGGTTCAACGCGGTTTATGCTTGATGCTAGCGGAGCATTAACGGATGCAGAAGATTTACGTGCACGCGGTATTTTAGTTAAGCAAGATGTTGATTACTGGCGCGAATACCAAAATGGTGAAAACCGCGAACGTGACCGCTTTTTAGGTGCATTTATTGTTGATTACGACATTAGTGATAATGCCTTAGTACGTGTGCATTACGACCGCACAGACGACGAAGCAGGTTTAGACACCGGTGCATGGATAGACGACAACGCCAACGTTATTGGCGACGATAAAACTATTCGCGATATGTCTTGGGCGTTTACCGACATAACGGTAGAAAATGCGGGCATAGATTTTAAAGTGTTTTTAAACGATAACTGGCAAGTAAAACTTGGTTATAACGAACAAACATTTGAGCGCCAACGTTTTGAGTCAGCGCCACGTAAGCCGGGTAATTTTGTTGAAGGCGACAGCTATGAGTCTCGCCCGTACGACCGATTCGACGACTGGCAATTTAAAACAGCATTTATCGACTTCATTGGTGAATTTGAAACAGCCGGTGTTCATCATCAATTATTAATTGGTGCTAACTCACTTGATTATTATTATGGCCAGCGTCGCACCTCAGCTGATTCATTTAATTTTATAGCAGGCCAAGCAGAACCAAGTCGCCCAACTGTCAGTTACAAAACTGACGACACTATTAGCGAAACAGAATACGACTATTACGGTATTTATGTGCAAGACTTAATCACGTTTTCGCCACAATGGCAGCTATCGCTTGGTGGTCGCTACGATAAGCAAACACGTGAAGATGCAAATAATGAATCGTTTGTGCCAAAAGTAGGTGTTCTTTATCACCCTAATGCATCAGCTACCATATACGCGAGTTACTCTGAAGGCTTTGAGCCTCAAGGAAGCGATACTCTTGTAAACGAAGACGATATAAATAATGGTATGAAGCTTGACGCCGTTACCTCTGAGCAAAAAGAAATTGGCGTTAAGTGGCAATTGTTTGATGATCGCTTAATGCTAAGTGGTGCGCTTTTTGACATAAGTAAAAATGGCACACTAGTTACAGAAACACTTGATATACCAGTGGGTGATTTAATCTCTGAAACAAACCAAATTGGTGAACAGCGCCACAAAGGCGTTGAACTAACAGCGCAAGGTGCGGCAACTGACCGTTTATTCGTAATGGCATCGACTATGTATTTAGATGCAAATTACGAGCGTGACGAAGATTTAGAAGGCAAGCGCCCTACTGATGCGCCTAAATGGTCTGCATCGCTTTGGACACGTTACGAATTAAACGACGCGATTGCATTTAATGCGGGTGCATTTTACGAAGGTGAGCGCTTTGCAGATAGTGCCAACACGATTACTAAAGATGCCTACACACGCGTAGATGTAGGTGCAACTTACAAACTTAAAGTAAGCAAAACCGATGTTAACTTACGCCTAAACATAGAAAACTTATTTGATGAAGATTATCTAGCCGGTGGCGGAACAAATAACGTAACAATAGGTGAAGGTACTAACGTAAGACTGGCTGCCCAGTTTAGCTTTTAATTAAGCGCTTTAATTACCAGCCCGCGCTTAAAATACGCGGGCTTTTTGCGCTTTAAAGCCGCTCATTCATCTCATTCTATTTTTTTACGTCTTTATTACATGTTTTAATAGCCGCAATTTCAAACAAGGCTAATTACCATGAAAAACCTCATCACCGCGCTACTGCTTACCATTAGCATGGCAGCCACTGCCAGCAGCAACGAATTTACACCAAAGCAATTACAACAAGTAGATGAAGTGCGTACCACTGCACTTAATAGCCACCTAAGCTATGAGCTATTAGAGTCACTAACAACAGAAGTTGGCCCGCGCTTACCAGGCACCGAAAACGACAAAAAAGCCGTTGCATGGGCGCAAGCTAAATTTAAAGAACTCGGTTTTGACAAGGTATGGCTTGAAGAGGCGACGTTCCCAGAGTGGCGCCGCTACAGCGAAAGTGGAAAAATATTAACGCCTAGCGAGCAACCCCTTCATTTAACCGCGCTAGGTAATAGCATAAGCACACCCAAAGAAGGTATTAGCGCACCCATTGAATTATTCGAAACACTTGATGAGCTAAAAGCTGCACCGGCTAATAGCTTAAAGGGTAAAATTGCTTACATTAATTACCGAATGAATCGCGATATAGACGGTAATGGTTATGGACCCGCTGTTAAAGCACGTGCCACTGGAGCAATTGAAGCATCTAAAAAAGGGGCTGTGGCCTACATGATGCGCTCAGTAAGTACAGGTCATCACCGTTTTGCCCACACTGGCGGTAGTTATTACAAAGAAGGTGTTAAAAAAATACCTAATGTAACCATTGCCAACCCCGATGCCGATCAAATTGCCCGTTTAGTCGCTTTAGGTAAAGATGTATCAGTAAATATAAATGTACAAACCGAAAACCTTGGCGAAGGCACTAGTTACAATGTTATAGGCCAATTTAACGGGACTGAAACCCCTGAACAATATGTATTAATTGGCGGACATTTAGACTCATGGGATTTAGGCACAGGCGCACTTGATGACGGCGCCGGCGTTGCATTAACTATGGCGGCTGCTAAACATATTAGCGATGTAAAACGCCCTAAACGCAGTATTCGCGTTGTTCTTTTTGCCGCAGAAGAGCTTGGTTTATGGGGTGCAAAAGCTTACTTTGCGAAACATAAAAACGATTTACACAATATTGTTGCTGCCGCAGAGTCTGATTTTGGCGCTGATGTAGTTTACGGTTTTGAATCAAATGTAGATGCAACGTCACTGCCTGTAGTGCGTGCTATCGCGAAAGAACTTGCTCCTTTAAATGTTGAGTACATTGGTAAAAACCAAGCTAACGGCGGACCCGATCTAATTCCATTTAAAAATGCAGTCTCGGCACCTATTTTTGAACTAGCCCAAGATGGTACAGACTACTTTGATTATCACCACACTGCTGACGACACGCTTGATAAAGTGACGCCAGCAAAGCTTCGTCAAAATACAGCAACCTATGCGGTATTTGCACTTATGGCAGCAGATGCAAAAGCAACAATTAAACCAAAAGTAACAACAAAAGAGTAGCAGACATACTTACTTACAGTTTGCTGCTTTAAAAAATATGCCCCTTGATTTACTTTAGTAGAAATTAAAACTCGGGGCATTATTGCATGCTGCTTTTCAACACCAGTCAGTCCTTTCCTCACTTTTCACAAACGCAGTGCTGCCCAAACTGCCAAAGCGATAGCTATCACTTAGTAAACCATAGCCGTTACTTACGTTTTACGATTATTCCTATCGTACCTTTAAAGCTAAACTACAACCGCGAATGCTACCAATGTGGGCATAACGAAGCCATTAATTTAAAAAAGCTCCCCTTAATTGAAAAACTAAGCCTGCCAAAATACGGGATTGGCTTAATTTTATTATTGTGGGTAATGGTATATTTTTTTCAACAATACACCGACAACCAAGCACTCAAATACAACTACTTAAATAACCCACAGGCATTTGATACATACTTAGTTCACGCTGATAAATTTACTCACGAACCATGGACGCTAACAAATTTAAAAGTGGCCCAAGTGCTAAGCTTTGACGAGCAATTTATTACTTTTCAAGTAAGCAACTATAGCTATAAACGCAACCGAGGCATAACCACGGCGATGCGCACCAGCTTATTAGTGCAACGCGATTATTTTTCAACAAGCACAATTACCTTACCGCGTGATGAGGTAAAGCGCTTATATGACAGTGACGTGATTTACGATGTACTACGCCCACACGCTAATAGCTTGTATGGCGGGTTTGTGATGTTTCCGCCTAAACCTAAGCCTTTATACAAAGGTTTAAAGCTAGATAAAAATAACCAGCAAGGCATTATGTACTTTAAAGATGGGCAATTTGAAGAAGCCTTAGAGAGCTTTAAACTTGCTGCAGAGTCAGGCTCTCAATGGGGTCAGCTTAACCTTGCACAAATGTACCGAGACGGGCAAGGTGCAGGCAAAAACACACAACAAGCTATTTACTGGTATAAAAAAGCAATTGCTCAAGGTAATAGTAAAGCAGCCTACGAGCTTGAGCAGTTGTGTAAATTTATAACGTGCTAATTAAAAAGCCAGTTGTAAATTGGCTTTTTGTAATAAGGATATCTGCAATAGACTAAAAACTCATGTGTTGCTCTAAAAAACTAAGCACTTGTTTGTAATAACGAGACCGATGTTCTTCTTTATAAAAACCATGTCCCTCATCTTCTAAAAGCTCGTATATATAAGGATGCTTATATTTTTTCAGAGCCGTAACTAGCGACTCAGCCTGCTCTATAGGTGCTCGACGATCTTCACCACCATGAACAATGAGAACCGGCGCTTTTAACTTGTCAATATTATAGCTAGGGGAAAACTGTTTGAGTTTCTCTTGATTCGTTCCAATCGCACGTTCAAGATAGCGTTGACCTCTTTCTTGTTCTGCAATATCGCCCTCATCAAACATAAGTGGTAAATCATACACTCCAACAACTCCAATGGCGCATTTGAACATATCAGGCTCTATAATGGCGCTTTGTAAAGCTGAGTACCCCCCAAAACTAGCCCCCATTATACAAATGTTATCTTTATCAACAGTACCCTTGTTGATTAGATCTTTTACACCATCAATAATGTCAAATTGTATTTCGCTACCCCATTTTAAATGACCTGTATGCTCAAAATTACGACCAAAACCACCTGAGCCTCTAAAGTTAATCTTTAAGACTGCGATACCTCTATTAGCTAACAGCTGTGCATCAGGATCATAACCCCACCAGTCCCTTATTCCATGAGGACCACCATGTGGCATAACAACCAGTGGCATATTTTCTTCTTCCATATTATTAGGAACAGTTAAATAACCATGTATAGTTAACCCATCACGTGCTGTATAGTTTATAGGCTTGGTAATTGCCATTTCATGCGGTTTAATCCAGCTACGAGAAGAAAACAAAAAGCGTAAATTGTTTTGAGTCGAGTCGAATAAGTAATAATCACCTGGGTTAGTATCACTTGAAGCATAAATTACACTGACGCTACCATCTAATGTACTGCTTACAAGTTGTACTTGATTACCCTTCAATGATTGTAGCAATGCCTTTAAGTAAGTACTTTTTTGTGAACTACCACCAACAAAAGAGTAGGTGGGATAGCCTAACTCATGTTCAATCGCAAAAAGCTCTTTCGATACTTCATCCACCCAAACTCTCTTAGGGGATACGAACTTATCTTTATGTAATAGTTCGAATTTTTTTGTATTTAAATTAAGTTTATAAAGTCCTTCTGCCTCGCCGGCCTGAGATGCAGTGACATAAACTGAGTCACCTGAATCATCAAAAGCTCTAAGATTAACATCACCATATGGAAGACCACCTAAGTCAAGTTTTGTCCATTTACCACCTGATTTACCACGCGTATAGATACTTTGGTCAATATAATTTTCGTTTGAAACAGCCACACGAACATTGCCATCATTATCAGTTAAGAAACCAGCCATCTTAGCAGGCGAACGCACAACTCTCTTTCGGTGTCCTTTATAAACATCTACTTCATATACTATAGTGTTTGGCTCGTTTGAAGCTGTCCAAGGTATTGTATATACAAGCATTTTACGGCGATTACTTAGTAAAGGGTCAAGAACAAAAGAAGTCCCTCTGACTGAAGTTGCTTTTTTTATATTACTCCCTGTTTGCATTTCACCTTGATAACCAACTAAATATTTACCCTGGCTACCATCTGCATTTACACCAAATAATTCACCGTGATACTCAGGCTGCTCCTTCCAGCCTCTTAAATACTCTTTAGCAAGAACGATTCGTTCATTATTTACCCAGTTGTAATTACCTACTTGCCCATTGCCTGGGAACTGAACTGCATGCATTGGTTTAAAAGTAGCAACATCTAAAATCATGAGAACTTTTTTACCCTCTGGACGAGTAATAACAGCAAGATACTTACCATCTGGCGATAACTTAACGCCATCAAACTCAGTTGCCTTACTAAAGCTTTCAATAGACAAATGATTAGTTTTAGCTTGTGCGCTAGTTATTAAGACAGCAAATAACAAAAAAACAGATAGGAGTTTACTCATAAAAATCCTTTTTTAAAAATTAGTTAGAACATAACTTTACAAAAAATACACATAAATAACAATAGTTTAATATTGAAATGAAATTATTTAATGTTGGCTACTCTCCTGCACAATAAATCAAACAAAACAATAACCAGCCCGGCAACAACGCCTAACAACCCATCAAAAATAAGCGGAGCTAATACCTCACCTATATTGCCTAGTATTGATTGCGCATAGCCAATCATATTAAGTTGTGTGTGGTGCAGTAACTCAATACCATGAGATAAAATACCCCCTCCCACCAAAAACATAGCAACAGTACCTGCAAACGCTAAAAATTGCATAAGTCGCGGTGCTGCTGCAAGTAAGCCTTTACCTATAAACTCTTTAACCGTACTGCCAGAGACTTTAGATTGATTCACCAAATACAAGCCAGCATCATCAAGTTTTACAATGGCAGCCACAAGTCCGTAAACACCTATAGTCATAACAATGGCTATCACACAAAGCACTAAAGATTGATTAAGCAATGTTTGACCTGCAACAGTGCCGAGCGTAATAACAATAATTTCAGCCGATAGAATAAAGTCCGTTCGTATCGCGCCTTTTATTTTTTGCTTTTCATATTCAACTAAATCAGGCGTTTCGTCGCCATCGGCAATATCATCGTGATGAGGTAAAAATCGCGCAAATACTTTTTCAGCCCCTTCAAAACATAAAAACAAACCACCTAAAATTAAAAGTGGTGTAATTAGCCATGGCAGCCAAACGCTGATCATTAAAGCTGCTGGGACAAGTATGGCTTTATTTAAAAATGACCCTTTCGCTACCGCCCATACAACAGGTAGCTCTCTGTCGGCTGACACACCCGTTACTTGCTGTGCATTGAGTGCTAAGTCGTCACCTAAAACACCCGCCGTTTTTTTTGTCGCAATTTTACTCATGGTTGCAATGTCATCGAGTAAAGCCGTTATATCATCTAATAATGTTAAAAGATTAGTGCCTGCCATTGTGCTTCCTAAGGTCTGTTGTTCTTTAAAGGTTAATTTGCAGTAGCCTGTTTGGTTCTTCCTAGGGGCTACTTACTCTTTGTTGCTCGGCTTTTACTTAGTCCACTAGGTTACAAACCTCGCGCCGCGATTAAATAGCCACTAGTGTGAGCAAATTTCAATCCGAAGAGATCAACAGACCCTATCTTATAAATAATTTAATCAACATAACGTAAAGCACGTCTTTCACCAACGGTTAATTTTGCTCTGTTATTCTGAAATAGAATAGCCGGTGAAAAATAAAGGAAGGGGAAATGAAAGCAACAATCGTTTTAGTAGTTTATTTACTGTGTTTAATAGGGTGCAATGACAAAACAACAACCACACACTATGTATGCAATGATAATATAGCCGTGCTTAATATCTTAGCAAACGAAAAAGCAGCACTCACTTTTAAAAATAAAACCTATCATCTTACGCATGAAAAAAGCGCCTCTGGTAATAAATACATTAGTAACAAAGTCCTTTTTTGGGGGAAAGGCACTGAAGCTATGCTTATAATTTCAGGGAGTAAACACCTATGCAGCACAAAATAACAACCTACTAACAACATATTAAAAAACTTGCTACACTAACAAAAGTCTTAATTTTGTTGATGAAGTTATGCGTTCTATTGCCATTAAACATAAAATAATTTTAGCCTTTTCTGCCATTGGCTTACTAATGCTTATTAGTAGCTTATTTTTTTACTGGTCCTTAAATAAAATAAGCACCACAACTTCACGTATAGAAAACCTTGCAGTACCAGCCCAACAAGTAAGTAAAGACTTAAGGCTATCGCTTCTTTCTATTACCAAATTCAATGCTCTAGCTTATAGTCAAACAAAACCTGATTTATTACTGACCAATAAAAAAGAAGCTCTTAGCGAGCAACAAGAATTCAGTAATATGCTCAATGCACTTAAGCCGCAATTAACGGGTCAGCAAAACATGCAAACTTTGCTAGTTGACGCTTCAAAAAACTTTGAGCAACTAAGCAAAACAAGCGCAAACATGTTTAATGCCAAAGAACAGCGTTTTAGTGCGCAGTCGGCTGCCGCTATATTAATTACAGAGTTTGGTGTTGAGCTAAGTAACCTCAGTAATGGCTTACTTGATATAGAACTCATAGAGGTCAGTGCAAAGCAGCAATCTTTACTCAGCTCTGTATTTGGCACTGCAACACGCATAGACGACTTACTATTTAATTTAAGTAACAATATTAAAAGTATTACGCAAACTACCAGTGTTAGCGACTTAAATGCTCATCAACAAGATACCCAATTTTTACTTGATAACATCCAGCCAAACTTTGTGTATTTAGAACAGCAAGCCACTCCCTTTGGTGACAGTTTAAACGCGGCTCAATTCACCGATCAATTTAACAACTTAAGATCACGATTGAATGGACCCGATGGTATTTACGCTCAGCAAAATAAAGCGCTTAAAAACACCCAAATGGCACAGCAAAGTTTTGAGCGCTTCCAACAAGAATTTATAGACACAGAAAGCCAATTATTACAGCTTAATAAGCTAGCTGACGAGCGTTTTCAAACATTGCAAAACAGTGCCAAGTCGGCCATTAATATGGGCTCTAGCTCTGTTGTTATTATTGCGATTGTACTTATTGGATTACTTATTGTTATTTCAATATTTACAACCAATGCTATGCTAAAACCGCTTAAAAAAGTAAATAGCGATTTAGCACGTATTGCCTCGGGTGATTTTTCTAAACGCAGCCAACCGCGCAGCAAAGATGAGTTTGGCACTTTGCTGAACAACATTAATAAGCTCAGTGACGATTTATCACACCTTATAAAAGCAATTAGTAATGATGCCCACGAGCTTGATAAATCGGCCATTCAAACAAGTGAAAAAGGTCAACAAATGACCATTGTTGCTCAGCAACAATTAGAACGAAGCGCACAAGCCACAGACCTTGCACATAGCATGTTAAATAATTCGCAAGCGGTTTATGAGCAGGCCGATAATGCATCTAACGAGATCACCAACGCCTCTCAGTTTGCAAACGACGTCAACCAAATAGCTAACGACAACAGTTTAAGTATTGAAGCATTGTTGAATCGACTCGATAAAGCGGTAAGTAGCACAGAAGAGCTGGCTGAGTTTACAGATTTAATAGGCGCAATTGTAAACACTATTAGCAGCATTGCAGAGCAAACTAATCTACTTGCATTAAATGCAGCAATAGAAGCGGCAAGAGCCGGAGAAAATGGCCGAGGTTTCGCGGTGGTTGCTGACGAGGTCCGCTCATTAGCAGCACGCACACAAAGCTCCACAAGTGAAATTCACACTATGATTCAAACGCTGCAACAACACACAAAAACGACGCAAAAAGAAATTAACGATGGCCAACAACAAGCTAAACAGTGTGTTGAAAACAGTGCTGAACTAAATAAAGCGGTTGAGCGTATAAAAGGAACATTACTTTCAATTAACCACATGAGTGAGCAAATTGCTACGGCTTCTCATGAACAGTTAACAAACAGTGATGATATTCAAAAAATAATGGCTAAGGTGACCGAACAAGCCACTTTAAATGCCAATAACGCAACCACCCTAGCAAGCGAAAGTGAAGATGTAAATCAACTTGCACACTCTTTAACAAGTGCCGTAGAGCGCTTTAAGTTTTAAGTGCAGGTGTAATGACTTGCTTTGCATGAAATGGGTATAATAGTTCAACTCTTTTGCTTAATAGCGGCCCATAATGAAATATAAAGATCTGCGCGATTTTATCAATTTACTTGAAAAAAAAGGCGAGCTTAAACGCATCACCCAAGAAATTGACCCGTATCTTGAAATGACCGAAATTTCCGACCGCACACTGCGTGCAAAAGGTCCTGCCTTATTATTTGAAAACCCAAAAGGGCACAGTATGCCGGTGCTTACCAATTTATTTGGAACACCAAAGCGGGTTGCTATGGGGATGGGTCAAACAGACGTTAACGAACTTCGTGAAGTAGGTAAGCTACTTGCGTTTTTAAAAGAGCCAGAGCCTCCTAAAGGTATTAAAGAAGCACTTGGATCTATTCCTGTGTTTAAAAAAGTGCTGAATATGCCAGCCAAAGAAGTTAAAAAAGCACCTTGCCAGCAAGTAGTTTTAGAAGGCGATGACGTTGATTTAACAAAGCTACCTATTCAACACTGCTGGCCGGGCGATGCAGCCCCTTTAATTACGTGGGGTTTAACCGTAACAAAAGGGCCATACAAAAAACGTCAAAATCTGGGTATTTATCGCCAACAGCTATTAGGTAAAAATAAAATAATTATGCGTTGGTTGTCGCATCGTGGCGGCGCGCTCGACTTTCAAGAGTGGTGTAAAGAAAACCCTGGCCAGCCTTATCCTGTGTCGGTGGCGTTAGGCGCCGATCCAGCGACCATTTTAGGTGCGGTAACTCCTGTTCCAGATACGCTTAGCGAATATGCATTTGCTGGGTTATTACGAGGAAGCCGAACTGAAGTAGTAAAGTCGATTTCAAATGACTTGCAAGTACCTGCCAGTGCCGAAATAGTACTAGAAGGCCATATTATGCCAGGCGAAATGGCGCCAGAAGGCCCCTATGGAGACCACACTGGTTACTACAACGAAGTAGATGACTTCCCTGTTATGACCGTAACTCACATTACACACCGTAAAGATCCTATTTATCACAGCACATTTACTGGCCGTCCGCCTGATGAGCCGGCTATTCTGGGTGTTGCACTAAACGAAGTATTTGTTCCAATATTACAAAAACAGTTTCCCGAAATTGTTGATTTTTATTTACCGCCTGAAGGGTGTTCGTACCGCATGGCAGTAGTCACAATGAAAAAACAATACCCTGGTCACGCCAAGCGCGTAATGATGGGAGTATGGTCTTTTTTACGCCAATTTATGTATACCAAGTTTGTAATTGTGTGCGACGACGATATAAATGCACGCGACTGGGAAGATGTTATTTGGGCCATAACAACTCGTATGGACCCAGCGCGTGATACTACGTTAATTGAAAACACCCCAATAGATTATCTAGATTTTGCTTCTCCGGTATCGGGACTTGGTTCTAAAATGGGGATGGACGCAACCAACAAATGGGCAGGCGAAACCGACCGCGAATGGGGTGAACCAATAGTGATGGACAAAGCCACCAAAGAACGTGTTGATGATATTTGGGATAGCCTTAAAATTCTCTAACAACTCAACAAACCAAGCGGTGGCCAATAATTTATTTGCCACCGTTCGGACAAGCTATAAACAGGCTATAAAATAACCCTGTAGATATGCTAGAATCGACTCATTCAATTGCGTATCTGCTGTCAAAAGCGCTGCTAAAAGGTAAAAAATGCAAACATTAAAAGCTGAAGTTGTAGCTATCAGCCCACTTACAGAATTTGTTAACAAAGTAATTTTAAAGCCACAACAACCTGTGACCTTTGAAGCGGGCCAATACATGCAACTGGTGTTAGGTGAAAAAGACAAACGCGCTTTTTCTATTGCTAGCCGCCCATCTCAATGTGACGAAATAGAACTACACATTGGTGCTTCGGGTGCAGACTCATACGCAATGCAATCGCTTGAACACCTACGCAATGCACATGCAAACAACACAATGGTTGATATAGAAGCCGGGTTAGGTGTGTCTCAACTTCGATTACAATGTAATCGACCTATTATTTTACTTGCCGGTGGCACTGGTTTTTCGTATGTAAAATCAATGGCTGATCACTTGGCTGAAATAAACTGCGACCGCCCTGTATTATTTTATTGGGGTGTTAAAGAAGAGTCGGCATTGTACGCACATGAAGAAATGAAATTATGGGCAGAGAGCCATGAACATTTTGAATTTATTCCTGTTGTCGAAAACCCATCAGCTAATTGGCAAGGTCACACTGGTTTTGTGCACAAAGCTGTAATGCAAGATATTGTATCACTTGAACCTTACGACATTTACATGGCGGGTCGTTTTGACATGATAGGGATTGTACGTGACGACTTTATAGCTCATGGTGCTATTCGTGAAAACATGTACGCTGATGCATTTGCATTTATTAAGTAAACTCATCGCATAGTTTAATAATAAGCACCTACGGGTGCTTTTTTTATGACTTTAAATTTTTAATAGTTTAAACCTATCATATTCATCAATATAAACAATTTCCTAAAATCCAATCTATAAACCATACTTTGTACAGAACATCAGCGGGAGAGACCCAAATGCTAAATACAAAAGTAAAAGATTTTATGCAACGTAAGTTGCCAAACATAACACCAGACACCGAAATGACGACAGCCATAGCCGAGTTACAAAAATTTAAATTACTTGGTGCGCCTGTATTCAACAACGAAAAGTGCCTTGTCGGATTTATTTCAGAGCAAGAATTATTAAAGCCTTTAATGCAGAGCAGTTATTTTTGCGAAGGGGTTGTAAAAGTGTCGCAGCTTATGCAAACCAATGTAGTCACAGTAAGTAGCGATTTAAACATTATTGAACTGGCTGAACAAATGCAGCCGGGTAAACCTAAAAACTACCCTGTGGTAGAAGGCGTAAAAGTGGTAGGAATGATAAATCGTGCCGATGTACTCAAAGCGCTCTACGATAACTACCTTAGCTGCCAAGAGCACTAATTTAAACCTGAGCGTTAGACAGTAAACCTCTTATTAACTAGCGCTCAAGTTAAGTCTATAAATATGCGGCTTTAGAGCGGCATATTTATTTGTATTGCTTAACGTGCACTCACTTGTGCTAATAATGCTTTTTTATCGCCGTCGCTTAAAAATGCAATTTCCAACGCATTCGCTTGGGCTTTTTCTATATCAGCCTGAGATAAGCCAGCCTTTGGTGCTGCAATAGTATATTCATGCTCTATTTCTATACCTTCAACAGCCGGGTCATCTGTATTAAGGCAAGCAAGAATGCCATGATCTAAAAACTGTTTAAGCGGGTGCGTAGCTAGGTCAGTAACTGTACTGGTTTGAATATTACTGGTTAAACATGACTCAATACCAATACGGTTATCACGCAGATAATCCATTAACGTTGGGTCTTCAATTGCTTTTACACCATGGCCAATTCTACTTGCACCTAGCTCGTTAATCGCTTGCCAAATACTGGGCGCGCCAAGTGCTTCACCGGCATGAATGGTTGACGCTAAATACGCATCACGCACTTGCTTAAAGTGCTCAATAAATAACTCTCCTGGAAAGCCAATTTCATCGCCCGCTAAATCAACAGCCACTAAATCATTTTTAAACGCAAGTAATGCATCAAGCTCATGTTGGCAGGTTTTAACACCATAAGTACGCGATAAGATACCAATTAAATTAGCTTTAATATTGGCATTTTTTGTTGCTGATTTAATACCATCAACCACAGCTTCGACAACACCTTGTGGATGTAAGCCTTGGCTTTGAGCCATGTAGTAAGGGCTGAAACGAAGCTCAACGTAATCAAGACCTTGTGCTTGTGCATCTTCAATATTTTCAATAGCTATACGGCGGCATGCATCGTAATCGCCAAGTACCGTAACACCCCAGTCTAGCTTTTGTAAGAAAGCGACAAGGTTTGGCTCTGGATCTATCACTTGAACATGAGGGATTAATTGTTCAACGTTATTTGCGGGTAAATCAATATTAAACTGACGACCAAGTTCTAGTATGGTTTGCGCGCGAACATTACCATCTAAATGACGGTGAATATCTAGCAAAGGTAGTTTTCTATTGATCATAGTAGCACCCAGTTTAATTAAATTTTTGCGCATAATACGCAGATAGAGTTATTTTTCAAGTCTATACGCTTTGTAATATTATTAAGCGGTCATATGTCTGCTTTTTGTGCAAATATTCACGCACTTAACATTAATATGTATAAAATAGTCTCGCATTACTTTTTATTGTTTCGCTAAATTTAAAAAATACCTATAAAAAAGCACAGGTAAAGCATTTATACAACGCCTATAACCTGTGCCTAAAATTTATAACTAATCAGCTAGTAAACTTATTTGTTATATAAAACGAGCGCCTTTTCAGCCTGTGCCGTATTTTTGTAACTCAAAGCTGCTTGATCTGCAAATTGATGTTTATTATCACCATTGAGTGCTTTATCAAACACACGTGCTGCTAAGTCATAGTCACTTTGTGCATTAGCAAGGCACGCAAGCGACAACAGCAGTGCTGTATTAGTGTCGTCTTTTTTAAGGCGATCTTGAATAGTGGCTTGTAATTTGTGCGCTTCGCCATGGTTTGCATTATTTAAAATAGTAGCAAGCTCATCATGTTGGCTGGCGTGCTTAACCATTTTAGTTAAATCGCCCTCAATAACAGCAAGCTGACCTGTTGCAGCCATTTGAGTTAAATACGCAGTATGCGCATAAGTTTGAAGTTTTCGTGGTAATTGTTTGTATTTATTTGTTAGTTCATCAGCTGATTGAGCCGAAAAATAGGCAGTAAATACACGCGTCCACTGATCACTTGAAAACACTTTTTTACGCAATAACTTGGGTAAAAACTCTTCTAGCACGCTAAAGTGCTGCTGTTGTACCAATACCTCAGTGTACAGCTTAAGCTCAAGTGCAGTGGCTTTTTTAGCTTCTGCATTAACGCGCAACTGCGATTCAATTGCACTGCTATCGCCACTTGCCAACCATAGTTTTGCTACTTTCAATTGCTGCTCAGGGCTTATTTCAAATAATCGTTCTAGTGCTTTATCTGCCTCGTTGTTAGCAAGTGCCGCTTTAGCCAATAGTGCTAAACGAATATCATCAAATTTATCTGGCACACTGTTACCAGAAAGTGCGCGCTCTACTTGTTCGTAATCGTCGTTTATAGCACTGAAAAGGGCTTGTTCAATTGCGGCAAATTTACGCTCTTCACTGCGGGCAAAAAAACCATGTTTGGTATTTCTATAAATTGATAATAAATAGCGTATTAGTTTATACGTAAAGTATAAAGTTGCTGCAGTCATTGCAGCCATAATACAAAACGAAACAATGGTGCCTTCAATTGTTGTGTTATTAAACGAGATAAGCACGTAGCCTTTTTCGTCCAGTACAAAAGGGGTAACCGCAAGTACAACAACAATAGCTACAATTAAGATTATTAGGCCTATCATTGCACCCACTCCTTAACCGTTTGTGTACTTTGCAAAGTGACCTCTTGGCTAAAATTGAGCTGCTCTTTTTCTAATTTAGATAGCGTATTTAGTACTGATTTTGTAGCGTCATCGTCTTGCTTAAAGTACTCGCCAGTTAAGCGCTTAGCTTCGCTTAACGCACTAAAATATATACTCGCTTGCTTACTTAATAATGCGTCCTGCGCCTGTGCTATATTTAATTTAATTCGTTGATTAATTAAATTACGCTCTTGATCGGTTAGTAAAGGTTCAATAGCAATCCCTTCATGGCGCCTAATAGTAATAAAACTATCAACAATTTTATTCCAACTATTACTGATATTTTGCTGCCAGTCGTTAATATCTTCGCTGAGTGCATGTTCATCAATTACCAATGTTTCCTCTGGTAAATTGACCGCATTAAACACCAATTCGTCAATTCGGTTAATAACACTATTTAGCTGTAAATAAATGGCCTCGGTAGCAACCGGTTTTAAACTATCAAGCGTTTGTATGTCTTGCATAATGGCTTGGCGAACTTCAATTGTGCCAGGGTACTCACTTAACAGTCCGTCTAAACGCTTTAGTACAGCGCTTGCGCCTTGGTAATCTTTTTCGGCCCACAGTTTAAACTCAGCCATTCGTTGTAAGCTGGTGACCTCTTGTGGGTTTAACGATGAACCTTGCTGCTGCGCTTTTTGCAGCGCAGCTTTTAATGCTTGCTGATTTTCAAGGGTGCTTTGCGTTAATGCCTCAGATACTTTTTCTTCGCTATTAAATAACGCTTGTTGTAAGCTCATTTGAGAAGATTTAAGTGCAGCAAGCTCTTGCTGGAGCAGCTTGTTTTGCTCGCTAAGTTCGTTAACAATTGTGTTTTGCGCTTTACCTGCATTTAGCTTTTGATAAAACTCGTAGCCAACTCCAGAGGCCACAACCAACGATATTAACAATGCAAGTGAAGCCACTTTACTTACTTTTTGTTTGTCATTTGCTGGTTTGTTTTTTACGCTTGCTGGCTCATTTTTAACTGATGTTGAACTCGAAGCTGTTGATGTTGTGTTTTCTGTTGTTATTGACTTAGGTTGTTCACTCATGCTGCTACCTTGCTGATTAGTACAGGTAAACATAGCGTTATCGCTAGCCCCTGCTGCAATATGGATATTTGCCAAACTAACATGTTGTTGCTGTAAATATACGGCTATGCGCTCGCTGGCAACATAAAAGTGGCACTGTTGTAACCATTGTAATTGTTGTGCAGCAAGGGGGGTAAACATGGCATCAACTGCTGCATTACTTGTTATGACTATACCGTGTACATTGCTGCTTTTCCAGTGGTCAGTCCAGTCATTGGTTAAATCGGGCACAGGCTCACGTTCATAAACAACACAATTATTTAAAAACGCGCCACGCTCTTTAAGTACCTTGGCGATGTCTGGGCGACCACCTTGCCCTTTAACCAATACAATATTGCTACCATCAACTTGAGCTAACGACTTAAGAGCCAATACTCCTTCTGAATCGAACTGCTTAGGCGTGGCTGCACGCACACCAAATAATTCATATATTGTATCGGCAGTTTGCTGCCCTACAGCATAAAACTGCGCTTTAATGTTTATATCGGGCTTTAATTGTGCCAGTGCTTTAACAGCGTCCTGAGAGATAAAAATAATTTTATCTGCATTAATAAGTGGGCTTAGTTGAGTACTAGAGGGCGTTAAATAGTTAATATTTAAAACAGGAAACAATGACGCCTGATAACCCGCTTGCTCAAGTTGCTCTGCAAGGGCTGCGCCTTTTCCTTCGGGCCGAGTTATCAGAATATGTGTCATTTATGCGTCTCTGTATACGTCAGCTAAAATTTTATCTGCGCCTTGAGCAAGTAATTTTTCAGCCAGCTCTATTCCGAGTTTTTCGGCATCGTTAATATGACCCGCAACTTCGTCACGTAAAATTTCGCTTCCATCGACTGCGCCTACAAGCCCTCGTAAATGGACCTGTTCGCCATCAACTAACGCATAGGCACCTATTGGCACCTGACAACCACCTTCTAAACGGCGGTTCATTGCACGCTCTGCATTAACACGAATACGTGTATGTGTGTGCTCAAGCGGTGCAAGTAACGCTTTTGTCACTTCATCTTCAATCCGACACTCAATACCTACAGCACCTTGGCCGTTTGCAGGCAACGATACTTCTGGTTCAATGTAGTCAGCAATACGCTCGCCCATTTCTAAACGAATAAGCCCTGCCGCGGCTAAAATAATCGCATCGTATTGCCCAGCATCTAATTTAGCTAGGCGTGTATTTACGTTTCCGCGTAGATCACGGATTTCTAAGTCAGGTCTCAGTGCTCTAATTTGGCATTGGCGGCGCAAGCTTGATGTACCTACTACCGCTCCTTCTGGTAACTCATTCAAGTTAGCAAAGTGATTTGATACAAACGCATCGCGCGGATCTTCACGCTCACAAATGGTATGAAGGGCTAATCCTTCTGGAAACTCCACTGGCACATCTTTCATTGAGTGTACGGCAATATCAGCTCGGCCATCTAGCATAGCTTGCTCAAGCTCTTTAACAAATAAGCCTTTACCGCCAATTTTAGCAAGTGGTGTATCTAAAATAATATCCCCTTGTGTCGACATAGGGACTAACTCAACACGCACGTCATCATGAAAATGCTCTAGCTGCGCTTTTACAAATTCGGCTTGCCATAGCGCCAAAGCGCTTTTACGGGTTGCTATACGTACTAATTTTGTTTTTTCTGTCATAGGGGTATCCAATTAATTACTGCGGTTAGCATTATTTAGTTAGCTAACACTCTAAATTCTTTTTGAGCTATTAAATTACCTTGCTCATCAACAACAGCTACACGCCAATGGCCTGTTTGCGTGTTCATAATATTTTTTGTTGAATAAGTTCTGTAGCGTGGCGAAGTAACATTAAGTGAAATTTCGGCCATTGTTTCACTTTCAAAAGACCAAACATGTTTTACGCGCTGGCCTTGCAGCCCTTTAAGCTCACTATAAAATGATAACGAACCTTCAAACTGACTTAAACGCACGTCGGCTGCAAACACATTAGTAGGTTCGCGTTTTACTACGCTGCGTGTAAGCACTGCGCGACTTATTTTACTGGTATCAATCTGAGCACCGAGTGCCACGCTAGCAATATGGGCATCTTCAGCAAATTGCTCTGTAACAGGTTGTGCATCAATATTACTCTCTGGCTCTAATGCGATTGTGCCAAGCTCAGAAGTTTGCTCTGACGCAGGTACAGATACTGCTTCACTTGTTGTATCAGCGCTTATTGCATTAGTGACCAACGCATCGTTTTTACTGTTATCAACTGTATTCGTTTTTTCAGTTATTGAGTCAACTGTTGATTGGGTTACTGTCGGCTCATCTGAGATTGGCGCAACGGTTACTGACTCAGCGTTTTCAAGTAAGGCATTGGTAATGTCTGCCTCTTGAGTTGTTGGTAGTTGCTCAGCAGGCAATGTTTCAGCATGCTCAGTCTCTATATGCAATTGGTTGCTGGGTGCATTATGTGTTTCGCTTTCAGTTACTTCATCACCTTGTGTGCTATCAGTAATTAAAAGCTCTGTTTGTTCATTGGGATGTGCGCCCTGATCTGCATTTACTGAGCTGGTTAAACCATATATCACAGCCGCAGATGTCATTACTATCAACATAGCCAAACTCACAATTCGACGCCAATGCCATTCATAGCTTACCGTAGGTAGGCTGTTTTGTGGTTCGCGTTTTACATTTGCTTTAATAACTATTTTTTGACTCATATTGACCTCAGCGGCTCCAAAATTAGCTTAAACGGGCAATTAACCATTGGCGAATAGCGTGTAACTCTTCTGCACACACTTGGTGTGCCATTGGGTATTCTTGCCAGCTTACATCCATGTTATGTGCTGTTAATACATCAAATGCACTTTTACCTGCACTCATTGGTACCACATTATCGTGACTACCATGTGCCATAAATACATTTAAATCGGTATGCTTTGCTTCATCTGTAAATTTATGCGGCGCGCACATATACGTAGACAGTGCCATAACACCCGCCAACTTTTGTTCAAAGCGCGGAGCTAAGTGAAGCGACACAACACCACCTTGTGAAAAACCAGCCAAAATAATTTTGTTAGCAGGTATTCCGTTGGCTATTTCTGTATTTATTAACGCCTCTACTTTCTCGGCAGACTCCCTCACCCCTTCTTCATCGGCACGTTTATCAAGCTCTATTGACTTAATGTCGTACCAAGAACGCATTTCCATACCACCATTTATGGTGACCGGTTGCACAGGCGCATGTGGGAAAACAAAACGCACGCCCAGCTCGGCTGGTAAATTTAATTGCGGCGCTACAGGGGCAAACCCATCACCCGAATCACCTAAGCCATGTAACCAAATAACTGTTGCTTTATGCGCGCTCTGTGCGGGGTATTGAACAAACTCTAAACTCATAATGATGATTGCCACTTAATTTCTTGGCCAGCTTGGCGAGTTGACGCTTCGTTAATGAATTCCCAAAACTCTGCACCAGAGCGGTTATCAATCCATTGACCGTCACGCATTTCAAAATGGTGACCATTGAATTTAGTTGCTACCCACACTTGATGAAGAGGCGCTTGCTTATTGATGACAATTTTACTCTTATCAGGAAAAATAATTTCTAAAATACCTTGCGCTGATTCGTAATCTAAATCGGCTTCACAATCATCAATTTGCTCTTCAATTGTGAACATAAGAGCTTCGGCTAATTGGTGATATTCGTGTTCAGTCATTGTTGATTCCTTTGCAGGCGGGCCGCCTAATATTGGGTACGTAATTGCGTTAAAAATATGCAGCTAGTGTAACAGGAATAAAATCATCCGCGAATAGCTGCATTTTTTAGATATTCTGTTACTCTGCGATTATAAAGCCAGCAACAATATTAATCTAATGAAAGCGACACATACCTTACAATTAAAAAAACTATTAATTTGCACGGCCCTATTTGGCGCATTAGCTGGCTGCGGACAAAGCGGCCCATTATATTTGCCTGAACAACAGGCCGAGCAAAACCAACCAGAAAACACTATGGTGCCTGCCGCAGAGGCCAAGCAACCTACAACACCAGTCAAACAGGAGCAATAAATGGATTTTTTTAACTATAAAAACAATCAATTGTTTGCTGAAGATGTGGGTATTGCCGCTATTGCTCAGCAATATGGCACGCCTTGCTATGTGTATTCTCGTGCAACGTTTGAGCGCCACTATCTTGCGTTTGCCAATGCGACTAAAAACCATAAAAGCTTGGTATGTTATGCCGTAAAAGCAAACTCTAATATTGCTGTATTAAATATTCTAGCCCGCCTTGGTTCGGGTTTTGACATTGTATCTAAAGGTGAGCTGGCGCGTGTAATTAAAGCAGGAGGAGACGCCGGTAAAGTAGTATTTTCAGGCGTTGCTAAAACCGCTGACGAAATAGCGTATGCATTAAAATTAGGGATTAAATGTTTTAACGTTGAGTCGGCCTCTGAATTAGAGCGTATTTCAGAGGTTGCGTGTGAGCTTAACTTAGTAGCACCAATTTCTATTCGCGTTAACCCCGATATAGATGCAAAAACGCACCCTTATATTTCTACTGGCCTTAAAGAAAACAAATTTGGCATTGATATTCAAACCGCTGTAAGTGTTTATCAACAAGCCGCTGCTTTACCTGGCTTAAACATAATAGGCGTAGATTGCCATATTGGTTCGCAGTTAACCGAAGTAAAGCCGTTTTTAGAAGCGCTCGACAAACTCCTTGCGCTAATAGATGAGCTAAAAAATGTTGGGATAGAATTAAGCCATTTAGACATAGGTGGTGGGTTAGGTGTTCCTTACGACGGCGAACAACCACCTCATCCTAGTGAATACGCAGAGCAAGTAACAGCTCGCCTAGAAAACTACCGCCATTTAGAACTTATTTTTGAACCAGGTCGTGCCATTGCTGCAAACGCAGGGGTATTAATTACGCAAGTTGAATTTATTAAACAAAACCAAAGTAAATTTTTTGCCATTGTTGATGCCGGTATGAACGATATGCTTCGCCCTTCTCTTTATCAAGCGTGGCAAAAAATTATACCTGTGTCGGTTCGTGATGACGATACGCCAACTTACAACTTTGATATTGTTGGCCCCGTGTGCGAAACCGGTGACTTTTTAGGAAAAGACCGAGAACTGGCGCTGAAACAAGGCGATTTACTCGCGCAGCGAAGTGCTGGGGCATATGGCTTTACTATGAGTTCAAACTATAACTCTCGCCCACGCGTAGCTGAAATAATGGTAGACGGTGAACAGCACCATCTTATTCGCGAACGTGAAACCATTGAGAGTCTTTATCAAGGTGAGAAAATTTTACCATAAACGTTTTTGCCAACTAGCTGCTCTGTGGCATGATTACCACAGAGCAAACACGAATTAGAGCGCTATGTTAGTTAATTTTTCCAAAATGCACGGCTTAGGCAACGACTTTGTTGTTATTGATAACATTACACAAAATGTATTTTTATCACGAGATCAAATAAAAAAACTGGCTGATCGCCACTTTGGCATTGGCTTTGACCAATTACTCATGGTTGAAGCACCATACTCTCCCGATCTTGATTTTCATTATCGTATTTTTAATGCCGATGGTACCGAAGTAGAACAGTGCGGTAATGGTGCACGTTGCTTTGCACGTTTTGTGCGTATGAAAGGCCTGACTAACAAACATAAAATTAGTGTATCAACCAAATCAGGTAACTTAACGCTCTATATAGAAAAAGACGGCCAAGTTACGGTTAACATGGGGCACCCTAATTTTGAGCCAAGCAAAATACCGCTTAAAGCCAGCAAACGTGAACTCACCTACATTATAAGGGCTGAAGAACACACCGTATTTAGTGGCGCAGTATCTATGGGGAATCCACACTGCGTGCTTGAAGTTGACGATATTACGACAGCGCAGGTCGATGTATTGGGTCCACTGCTTGAAAACCACGAACGTTTTCCACAGCGCGCTAACATTGGGTTTATGCAAGTTATATCGCAAGAGCATATAAAGCTAAGAGTATGGGAGCGCGGCGTAAACGAAACGCTCGCATGCGGCACTGGCGCGTGTGCAGCGATGGTCATTGGCCATATGCAAAGCAAGCTTTCAAGCGCGGTACAAGTCGACCTACCTGGTGGAACACTTCAAATACGTTGGAGTGGAGAAGGTCATCCAGTACGAATGACAGGCCCTGCTGAACACGTATTCGATGGACAAGTAGCGTTATGAGCGAGCTAAATGAAGAGCAAATTACTAGCTACTTACTCGCAAATCCTGATTTTTTAGTTAAACACCCAAACGTGCTTGCTCAGCTAGACCTTCAGCAGCAAGCGCAAGGGGCAACGTCATTAGTACATATTCAACAGCGCCAATTGCGTGAACACAATACGCGTTTAAAAAATCAAATCGATACAATGAGTCAGCACGCAGTTCAAAATGAGCTCGTATACCGTCTCCTCAGCCAATGCCATCGCCAGCTTTGGAGCCATGACGACTTTGATACCATCGCTAAAAATTTACACGCCATTGTGTGTTCAAATAACGACATAAGTGACTTTAAATTAATAAAATACAGCCCTGACTACGACGAGCTTATTGAACACCGCCTCACAAACTCTGGGCATTACTTAGGCCGCATTACAGCGCAAGAACGGGCTCTATTATTTAGTGATGACACGCAATCTGCGGCTATTTATTTAATTGGTGATGAAAAGCAACCTATTGCCATACTCGCGTTTGGCAGCAACAACGTGAACCATTTTGAACCCGCACAAGACAACCTGTTCGTTCTGGATTTTATTAGTGCCCTGCAGTTAAGGTTACAAAAACTCGCATGAGTGATGATGCGCCTAATATAAGCGAATTAAGTGACAACTGGCGAACACCCATTACGCTATTTAGCGACTACCTAAAATTTGAAAAACAATATTCAGCGCACACTGTAAATCAGTATGTTAGCCAACTTGGTTTTGCAGCCCTTTATTTTAATAAATTATGCGATGACTGGTTTGGCGTACAGGCAGAGCATATTCGCCGTTACAGTATGGCTTTACGCGCCAAACAATTAAGTGGCCGAACCATTAGCTTAAAATTGAGCTGTATCAGAAGTTTATATAAGTTTTTAAAAGCTAAAAATATTGCACAGCAATCGCATTATCACAATCCTGCTACCGGCATTAAAGGCCCCAAATTTGCCAAGCCTTTACCTAAAAACCTCGACGTTGATCAAATGGCTCGCTTGCTCGAAATTCCTGACGACGACCCTTTGGCAATAAGAGACAAAGCTATGATGGAACTTATGTACTCATCAGGTTTACGTATTAGCGAGTTAGTTGGCGCTAACATGCAAGATATTAATGCCAAAAGTGGCGAAATATTAGTTCGCGGTAAAGGTAACAAAGAACGCCTTATTCCCGTGGGAACAAAGGCATTAGAAGCATTAAAAAAATGGTTAACCGTGCGCCCTCAGTTTGCAAAGCCAGACGAGCCAGGTGTATTTTTAAGTAGCCAAAAAAATCGTATTTCAATTCGCCAAGTGCGTTTGCGCATGCAAGAGTGGGGAATAAAGCAAGGTATTAGCTCACAGGTGCATCCGCATAAATTACGCCATTCATTTGCATCACATATTTTAGAATCGTCGGGTGATTTACGTGCTGTACAAGAATTGCTTGGCCACAGTAGCTTGTCGGCCACACAAGTGTATACCCATTTAGATTTTCAGCATTTAGCAAAAGTGTACGACAACACCCACCCGCGCGCTAAAAAACAAACTGATTAGGAAATTATAATGATCCGATTTAATCGTGCAATACGTCCTTTTTCTGTCATGAGCTTTGATTTAGACGACACGCTATACAACAACCACCCAATTATAAAAGCAGCCGTTAGCGCCCAACAAAATTACTTAAATGCATTACCACGCTACCAAGAACAAGGCCCTCAATACTGGCAACAATGCCGGCAACTTGCCGCCCTGCAACAGCCAGAGCTAAAAGACAATGTAACGCAGTGGCGCAAGCACACATTGCGTTTAGCACTATCAAAGTTAGAATTTACTGAACAAGAAGTAGCACTGCACGCTAGTAACGCCTATAACGCATTTGCCGATGCACGCAGTAACATTGTAGTCAGCGACGACGTATTAGCGCTACTTGATAACTTAGCGCAACATTTTACCTTAATCGCCATAACCAATGGCAATGTTGAAATAGAACGCTTTAATTTACACAATAAGTTTGAGCTAGTGCTACAAGCGGGCATGCACGGTAAAGCTAAACCTCATAGCACCTTATTTGACAAAGCAGCTGCGCACCTAAAAGTCACCAAAAGCGACATACTCCATATTGGTGATAGCCTAGATACCGACGTACAAGGCGCCAATAACACAGGTTGTCAATCAGTGTGGTTAAACGATCAAAACGCTAAGTATGACTACAAAGGCCTAGCCGACGTGGAAATCACCAATATTCACGCATTAACGCATTTTATTCGTTCATAAATTGCTACGAGTAAATTAGCCTTATAAATTAAATTTAGGGAACAATTATGACTTTAAACGAATACCTTAAATCACTTGCTGAGAACCCAAAAAACATTCAATTTACCGATACAATGGCGGTGATTGAAGCCAATTACGATTTTACTGCTTGTGCCTTTAATAACCACGGGTTGCTGAGCTCAGCGAGTGAAAATAACGGTTCATGTAAAATTTTTGCGTTTGCAAAACTCAATGGGCTTAGCAAGCAAAACACTCTTGATTGCTTTGGTAAGTTTTACCGCGATGAGGTGCTTAAAAACCCTAACGGCGACGATCATATGAACATTCGCACGTTTATGTTAGCTCCAGAGACGACACCATTTTTAGGCGTTACGTTTGAGGGCGAGCCTTTAACAGCTAAGTAACTGGGCTCCGATTAAAAAACTTGAGTTATGTTATAGATTAAAGTGGTTTTTCCATAAAATAGCGGGTGCCGCAAAGTGGGTAGTTATCAAGCTGATACTTTACGCTGTATCCGCGTTTTTCATAAAAAGGTTTTGCTTGAAAGTCGAGAGTGTCTAGCTGGGCTTTTTTAGCGCCAAGCAATATCGCAGCTTGCTCTAACTCTGTGAGCAACTGCCCGGCAAGGCCTTCATTACGAGCGATTTCACTGCACCAAAGCCAATTTATAATTAGCCAATTGCCAAATACGCAACCACTAATACCAGCCATTAGTTCGTTATTATTATCAACAAATTTATAGCCGAGTGGCACTCTTTGCGCATCAAAATGCTTGGCATTAAAATCAACTATTTTATTACGTAAAGTTGAGTTTAACGCATCACTGTTATCAGATTTTAATTGATACATATACCGCTCCTAAAAAAGCGATATTAGCAAACACACTTAATTAAAAAAGATTATTTTTACCAAAAGGCACTTCAAGTAAGTTGCTAGAAGTTTTTTCGGGCTGCCCGCACATTTCGTCGTGAGCGCTTGTGTGGCGAAGCATCATTTGTGCGTACGCTATTTTTTCAAACCGCTTTTGTACATGCAGCGGGCTTACAGCTCTTACAAATTCGCCATCTTCCTCTGTTACATAATATTCAACGTTATTAATGATCACAGAAACCTGATACAGCGCCATTTCAAGTGAGTGAACAACTACTTTTTGTAGCGGCTCATGATTTTTTAGTTCAGAAAATTTCATACCCATTTTTGTTCACCTTAATTAAATATCGCTCTATCGATACGCAGCTTTGCTATAATCGCGATCAGTTTTTTATTGCCAACTAAAGAGAACACTTTATGAGCACCAAAATCCGCCTTGCTAAATACATTGCTCATGCAGGCGTGTGCTCGCGTAAACAGGCATCGCGTTTAATAGATGAAGGGGTAGTAACGGTAAATAATCGCCCAGCCAATCATATTGATCACGTTGATGAGCAAGACGACATAATAGTTAATGGCCAAGTAGTTAAAGGGGCAGCCGATTTAGTTTATTTTGCGTACCACAAGCCTGTAGGTATTGACTGCAAATTAAATGAAAATGACCCCGCCAGCCTTATTCACCATTTACCTACCCTCACCCGGGTTTACCCCATTGGCCGATTAGATAAAGACTCTCGCGGCTTGCTTATTTTGACCAACGACGGTGACTTTTGTAATCAACTTATTCACCCTGACTTCCACCAGCCTAAACGTTATATAGTCACGGTAAATAAACCGATTAATAACGCGTTTTGTGAAAAAATGGCTGCAGGTATCCCCGTTGATAAACAAATAACCTTACCGTGTGAAGTAACTAAAATAGCTGACAATCAATTTAGTATTATTTTAAAACAAGGACTGAATAGGCAAATACGTAAAATGGCGCATTACTGCGGCTTTAAAGTAATTGATTTATTTAGAGTGCAATTTAGCGAACTCGCCCTCTCAAAACTGAACCTCCCTAAAAACCACTACATACAAATTAATAAAACTGATATTTCGAAAATCTAATACTAAATCGCTTAATTATACCGCAAAAAGTTAAAAAATAACCTTGCAAAAATAGATTACAGGTGTAGTCTTAACTTAAAGATTACATTTGTAGGCAATAAAATGATTGAGTTATCAAAAGCAGAGTTCGACGTGCTTGATGCGCTTTGGATTAACTACCCTGCCACCGCGAGCCAAATTATTGAGCGCTTAAGCGATGATAAGCAATGGCACGAAAAAACCATTAAAACCCTACTGGGTCGATTAGTTAAAAAAGGCGCACTGACCTTTGAGAAAGACGGCCGCCAATATATTTATACTCCCTGTATGGAGCGCGCCGACTACACATTAAAAGAAAGCAAAAATTTTATTGAGCGCTTTTTTAGCGGCCGTATAGCGCCGCTGGTAAGCGGGTTTGCTAAATCAGAGCAGCTTTCGCAGCAAGATATAAATGAGCTTAAAAAAGTCATTGATGACTGGGAAAAAAACCAAAAGTAAGGGATTCTCATGGTTATTCAAACAAGCTTTAATTGGCTAATAGAGCAACAACTACTATTGAGTATTTTGTTTTGTGGATTTATTTTACTCGAGCGATTTGGTTTAAAAACCCTTGGCGTGCGGTTTGTATACAAGTTAGCGTGGTTAATGCCTGCGGCATTAGTTATCGCTAATTTACCTAATGCGATTAAACCACTGCAAAATAGCAATATTAGCCATTACTTAATTACCCCTAATCAGCCTTTTACACATGAAATGGGTATTAGCTGGGCACTTATGTATGTACTTATTACTGCGGGGTTATTAATAGCTAGTTTTATTACACATACTCGTTTTGTTAAAAGCCTGCAGTTAACTGAGCTAACACACTTTAACCATACACTTACCACAAGTGCTAAAACTTATATCAGCCAACATGTAGCCACACCAATGGTGGTGGGTATTTTTCAAAGCAAGCTAGTACTGCCCAGTGATTATAATACCCAGTTTGATAAAGCCACATTGGCGCTTATTTTAGAGCACGAAAACGTACACATTAAACGCAAAGACAACCTAACAAACGCATTCATGCTGCTACCCACTATTTTACTTTGGTTTAACCCACTCGCTTGGTTTTGTTACGCAAGCATGCGCCGCCTACAAGAGCTGACTTGTGATGAACGGGTACTTGCCAATAAAAACACACAGCAACACATTTTATACAGCAAAGCCTTAGTGAACTGCGCGGCAGCAACGCCCGCAGGACTAATGGCTTATTCACACTACGGAGATAAAAAAACCATGTTACAACGACTTACCAATATAAAGCACAGTGGCAGTAGCTCTCGCTTTGCCAAAGGTGGCTTACTGCTAGTTGCAGCAAGTATTTTAAGCACGCTCGCTATTGCAAAGCAACCACAAACAGAGGGCGCTAAAGAAGAGCATATTTCACCAATAATTCGCATTGAGCCTCACTACCCAGCCCAAGCCGCTAAGCAAGGCATTAGCGGATCTGTGGTGTTAAAATACGATATTGCAGCTAATGGCAGAACAAAAAACATTAGTGTCATTCAATCTAAGCCGTCAGACGTTTTTGATAAAGCAGCCAAGGAAGCCTTGGCAAAGTGGGAGTATAAAACCTCTAGGGCAGGCTTTAATGACGTACTTGTACAGCTCGATTTTGCCATAAACAGCGAGGTTGCACATACCGATTTAATAGAGCGAATTAAAGTATCGCATTAGTGCTGTTGGGTGATACAAGAACACAAAGCAAGCGCCCTTTTAGGCCGCTTGCTTTGTGGTTTTAACAATAAAATTAAATACTCACTACAATCATGGCAATGGCAGTACCTAAGCCAATAAACCATACAAGCGAACGTATAATATCTAAGTTCAACCAATAAAAAATACAATACAAAATGCGTGAGACTATATGAGTAACCGCCAAGGTTTCGGTTATTGCGTTTACCGAGTTAGTACCAAATACCACTGCAATAGCAACAGCAAAAACAGCGAGTGATTCAAAACAATTTTGATGAGCAGCGAGCGTCCGAGCACCAAAGCCAGTTAGTTTTGCTTGTTGCGCCCTAGGATGTTTATTATCGTATCGACCTAATTTTGCCATTGCCATCGCAACCGGCACTTTTGCAAAATAAGGCATTAATACAGCCAATAATGCGCATACTACTAATGTCGTCATAGTTTATTCTCTTATTATAAAATCTGATAATTTGAGCAATACATATACCATACACGCACAAAAAAAGCCGCCAATACGTTTTATGACAAACGCTGGCGGCTAAACAATAACATCACACTTACTATAGCTAAGTTTACTCATAAAGCAGTGCGGCATAATGTCGCAGGTGATGAATATTCACTATCACCTTTAATGCGTCGCTTTAATAATCAAAGATTGCTAACGTAAAGACCTTATTTTTTATCGACGAATACCATGACCTGGATCTTTTTCACTTTTTTAGCCGCTTTTATGCAAGCATGGCGAAATGCCCTGCAAAGTAATTTAAGCTCACATGCAAGTGTGGCTGGCGTAACGCTTTCGCGCTTTATTTTAGCCGGCCCCATTGCTGCCGTGTATTTGTACGGCTTGTATCAATATCAAGATACCGCCATGCCTACCTTTAATAATGCCTTTTGGGGATTTATTATTGGCGCAAGTATTATGCAAATACTCGCCACCGGCTTAATGGTAAAACTGTTTAAAATGAATAATTACGCCATAGGTGCAGGCCTTGCCAAGAGTGAAGCCTTAGTAGCGGCTATTTTAGGGGTATTGTTTTTTGGCTCTGCGCTTAGCCTACTTGGTTGGCTGGGTGTATTTTTAGGCGCTATTGCGGTGCTTTTACTTAGCGGTATAACCAGCGTAAAACACTTTGATGCTAAAACAGCGTTACTGGGCCTTGCCTGTGGTACCAGCTTTGCCCTTACATCGCTGTGGGTACGTGAAGCGAGCTTAAACTCAGGGTTATTATTTCCGCACTCGGCTGCATGGGTTTTACTGTTTGTAATAAGCCTACAAACGCTTATATTACTTGGCTATTTATTACTAAAAGAGCCACACACTGTTGGCAAACTTTGGCAATATAAAGGCACTACTGCCGCAATTAGTATTTTTAGCTGTGTAGGCTCTATTGGCTGGTTTAGCGCAATGAGTTTACAGCATGTGGCGTATGTTAAAACGCTTGGGCAGATTGAAGTATTTTTTACTATGCTAATTGCTGTACTTTGGTTAAAACAACCGCTTAAAAAGCAAGACTCAGCAGGCTTAATACTTATAGCCATTGCCGCTATTTTAGTGATGTTACCAAATTGAGAACATAAAAAAGCGCAGGCTTTTACCTGCGCTACTATAGGCTGCATATAACGTTTAAAGCGAATGTTAAGCGCTTTTTTTAAGAGCTGATTTTTAGCGTTATCACACCGCAAATGATCATAAGCACACCAGCAATACGCCCAAACGTGGCTGCATCACCGTAAAGTAATATACCCACTAAAAACGTACCCGCAGCACCTATACCTGTCCATACGGCATAGGAAGTCCCCATTGATATTTGCTTTTGTGCAAGCCACAACATAAAACCACTGGCTGTTAAAAATGCAATGGCCATTGCTATTCCCTGCCAGCGTGTGTCGGGATTTTGTGAAATTTTTAAACCAATTGGCCAGCCTATTTCAAGCAAGCCGGCAATGACTAAATAAACCCAAGCCATTAAACATCTCTCTTTTTCAAAATTACGTCGTATAAATCTTCGCGGCGATCTTTTAAATTACGCACTGTCCCTTCGCTATGAAGAATTTTTAGCTTATCCATATCAAGGTCGCTAAATAATAACATTTCAGTATTAGGTGTTGCTTCGTTAAGTGTTGCATCGTGCGGGAACGAAAAGTCAGATGGCGTCAGTACTGCCGATTGCGAGTACTGTACGTCTAGGCTTTCTACTTGTGGTAAGTTACCCACTGAACCTGCAATAACCACATAACATTCGTTTTCGATTGCCCGCGCTTGTGCACAATGGCGAACCCGTAAATAACTATTTTTAGTGTCGGTCCAAAACGGCACAAACAGTATATCAAGCCCTTGCTTAGCTAATATGCGTGAAAGCTCTGGGAACTCTACATCGTAACAAATTTGAATACCTACGCGCCCAGCATCGGTATCAAACACGGCAATTTTGTCGCCGCCTTGAATAACCCAATCGTTTTGCTCATGTGGGGTTATATGTATTTTGCGCTGCTCGTCTATTTTACCGCTACGGTGGCATAAATAACTTACGTTATAAATTTTGTCGCCTTCGGCAAGTGGCATAGAACCAGTAATAATGTTGGCGTTATATTCTATTGCCATACGCGACATGGCGTTTTTAAACGTTTCGGTGTATTCGGCTAAATAGCGGATTGCTTCAGTTTGATTGCTTTGCTCAGTTAACCCCATCAGCGGCGCGTTAAAAAATTCAGGGAATAAAATAAAGTCACTTTTGTAGTCAGATACCGTATCTACAAAGTACTCTACCTGCTTAAGCATTTCTTCAACCGATTCAACACAACGCATTTGCCACTGCACTGCCCCTACTCGTACTATCGATTTAGTCGATTCGAGTACGGTGTCGGTTGGCTCGTACATTATGTTATTCCACTCAAGTAAGGTGGCGTAACCTACAGACTCTTGATCCTCTGGTAGGTACTTTTTTAGTAATCGCTTTACCTGAAAGTCGTTAGAAAGCTGAAAGCTTAAAATTGGGTCATAAAGCTCTTTTTGGTCAACCTTTTCAATGTATTCCATTGGCGTCATTTCACTGCTGTGATTGTAATAACGCGGAATACGGCCACCCGCTAAAATAGCGCGTAAGTTATATTGGCGGCACAATTCTTTACGGGCATCATAAAGGCGACGCCCTAAGCGCATACCTCGGTGAGTTTCGCTAATAGCAACATCCAAACCGTATAGCGCATCGCCATCGGTATCGCTGAATACACGGTCATGGCCGTCGGCAATGTCTTCGTAGGTGTGCGGATTTGAAAAGCGGGCGTAGTCTACTTGCACACTGAGTGCTAACCCCACCAGCACGCCGTCATCTACTATGCCTATTTGCCCTTCTGGAAACTGATCGATTAATCTAAAAATGGTATGGCTTGGCCATGCGCCACCTAAGTCTGGGTAAGCTTGATCCATTAGCGTTTTTATTTGTGGGTACTGCTCTTTGGTCAAGTTACAAATTTCTAGGTGGGTTTTTTCTGCCGACATACACAACTCCTTGGGGCATGGGAACAAAAAAGCTGAACAAATGCTCAGCTTAATAAACTATATTATGCGTGCTAACTCACTTTGCAAGTTACTTTAAGCTACGATAAAACAATGTGGTTACTCGCTCTTTTGGTAGCCATTTTGCATATTTAAGACCCAGCTCTGATAATGGGTCGGCGTCAAGTACTTGCTGCAAACTTGCATCGTTTTGCATTGCCTTAAGCATAACATCTTTGGCTTTTTGCACCAGCTTACGATACGTTATCAGCCCTGAACGGTCACTTACTGGACCATGCCCCGGAATAACTTGTGTATTATCGTCAATTTGGTTAATAACATCGTCAACCGCCGCTAATACTCCATCAACACTGCCGCCACTATCTACATCAACAAACGGTAAGCTACCAAAATTAAAATAAATATCACCCATGTGAACTATGTTGTCGTTACTAAAAAAGATAACTGAGTCACCATCGGTATGGGCATGTTTGTAATGCACAACGTGTGCGTGTTCGTTATTAAAATGTAGTTTTAAATCGTGACCAAAACTAATACGAGGTAAAAATTTAGAACCCTCACCATGCTTTTCTTTCAAACGCTTATGGACATTGTCGTGCGCAATGACATGTGCACCTGCTTTTGCAAAATTTTCATTGCCGCCGGTATGGTCGCCATGGTGATGGGTATTAATTACAAATTCGGCGCTGCCAGGCTTTAAGTCGCTGATGGTTTTTTTAATATCGTCTGAGAGCTTAGCAAACTGATCGTCAATAATATAAATACCGTCATCACCCACACTTGCAGCAATGTTGCCACCTTGCCCAAATAGTACATAGACACTTTCACTTAGTTTTTCTGCGGTAACGGGGTTATCGTCTGCATGAGCCGATGCGCTCAGTAGTAAACCTGTTATTAACGCGGGTAGTAATTTTTTCATTTTAGTTCTCCATTGTTAGAGTTATATAGAACGTGATTACTTACATTTTGGCTCACACTACTTTGGTGAGATAACGATTTGATGCATTAACGTTTGTGGTAATAGCGCAGTTTGCTTCCCTTCAATATAGTCGCTAAAACCAGCTCTATAAAACTCTGATAGCGGGTGACCCGACTGGCCACCTGGCACGCTTAAAATAGCCTGTTCTAAATGCCCTGGTTGAGCAATAAAACGTTGTGATGCACCAAAACTCTGCCCCTGCACCGCAGGCATATAGGAGTCACCAAATCCTGCAGCGGTTGGCATATTAAGTAACTTTGCCAATAAAGGGATTTGTTTTGCAAAAGGATGCTCGATTACCAGCTCATTTACTTTACCCCACTGCCACTGTTTTATATTTGTGCCAAATTGCTCACTCAATTTATTTACAGTGTGATCAAAAGCACCCGCTAATTGTTCGTCCCAACTATTAAATTGAGGGTTAATCCAAGATGCAAGTCTATTATTAATAAGTTGCCACAGCGCCGGCTCCAACCCACGCTTGATAGGCTTAAGTGTGCCCTCATGCTCATTAAGAGTGACTTCAATATGGTTAAACACAAGGTTAATAACTTCGTCTCTATAGCGTTTAACCAGGGTATAGCCTACCGAAGAAGCACATGCGCATTGCTGCCAGTTTTCAAGCTCTGTGATGTACTTCGCATTTTTAACCTCATTGGTTTTTAACTGCTTGAGTAACAACTCATGCCATGGCATTAAAAAGCGGGCTTGGTTATCAAGCTGTAGTGCGTAAAAGTCGCTCTCGGCAAAGGTTTGTTTTTCAAATAAACGGTCACGAATTTGGCTTGAACGTGCACCTAATGCGTAGCCGCCATTACCAAAACGTGCGTTGTCGCTGGCAGATACAACCCGAGAGTTTCCTGTCCATAATCGCCCGCTGGGTGGGTTTTTAACAAATGGGCGATTAATTTCGTTTTGCTCAAAAAGTGCAGAGTAGTGCTGTGCATTTACACTTAACTCACTGACATTTGTACGCGCCGGAATACCGCCTATATTTTTCCATGCCGCATTACCTAGGCTATCAACAACCATTAAATTCTGTACAGGTATACCCACATTACTTGCAAGGGCGAGCGCATCGTCCACAGTATCTGCTTGCTCAAGCTTTAATAGCTGCATGTTAACCGCATAAGGTTGATGCGCTGCCCAACTAAGTGCATAAGGCTTTTCGTTAATGTATTTTACTGGGCCGTATTCGCTCATTATTAGCGAGTAAGTTTCAACGCCTCCTTCAGGTAATAAAATAGGCTCATCAACAAGCCATGTTTTGCTATCGCTATTTAGCGCAATCCAATCGGCAGTATCTAAATAACCGTTAGTGAAACCCCATGCAATTTTATTATTGGTTCCCACTACAATGGCAGGAGTGCCAGGAAGTGATACGCCTGTTATTTGAGATTGTTTACCATTTTGTGTGTAATTAAGCTGCGCTCTGTACCAAATAACCGGCACCGCCATTGATAAGTGCATATCGTCAGACACCATACCTGCAGCTGTTTTTGTAAGCTCTCCGGTAACGGCCCAATTATTACTACCAAGCTCTTGAGGGGCTTCAATGTGGCTTGCAACATGAGTCGTTTGCGATGCAAGAATGGGTAATTCACCTGCAAATGGGGCTAATTTACTACCATCAAGCGCAGCTTGGTATTGGCTAGGTTGCGTTAAAAAATCAACCATATTTTTACTGTATATTTGCTCTAATTGAATCAAAGTTTGATCGCGATTAAATGTCATGCTTTGTAAATCTAAGTACATGCTAAAAATCACTAATAAGCTGTCTTCGCTTTGCCACGGTTTTTGAGTTGCGCCGGTAATTATATATTCAAAGCTTGCATACCCTACTTGGGCTAAACCTTCGTTTACGCCTTGAGCATAACTTTTTAACAGCTGTTTATCGCGCTCTGGTAAGGTATTTAAAATAGCGAGGCTACGTTTTCGTAGTTGATGAAAACGCATTTTTTTATCAAGCTCAACAGCGGCTTTACCAAATAATTCACTTAGCTCTCCTGCAGCATTACGCCTAAGTAGGTCCATTTGAAAAAATCGGTCCTGTCCGTGCGCATACCCTAAGCCATAAGCGGCATCGTTACGGCTTTTAGCGTTGATAACAGCTTGGCCCAATCTATCACGGGAAATTTTAACGGGTTCATTCACTGCCATACTGCGCCCGTTGCCATCAAGTGCAGGTAAACTTAAGCTAAGTACCCCATACACAACAGCGGTGCCACTCAGCCCTAAAATTACAATTAATAACAACAAGCGTTTGATTAGTTTATACATTGAGTTGCCCTTCCACCCTTTGCGTTGCTTATATAATAACCACAGATTTATTAAATAATCATGATCTTGCTCGCAAAGGATGAAATAAACATCAAAATCCACGATAATGTCACTTCCACACATCGTGCAGAACTAGTTGAGATCAATATGACTGAAAAAACGTTTATCAAAGGTAAAGACCGCGATTTAGAATCGTCAATCTCTACCATGCAAAACAAGCTTAAAGCCCTAAACATTAATGTTGAAGAGGCGCTTTGGCTTAACCCTGTAGCTAACTGTTATTCGGTTCATATAAAAGATAGCGACTGCGGTGTTATGTTTACTAATGGTAAAGGTGCAACTGATAAAGCATCTATTGCTTCTGCACTTGGTGAATATTTTGAGCGTTTAAGCTGTAACTACTTTTTTGCTGACTTTTACTTAGGTGAAGAATTTGCCAACGGCGAGTTTACTCATTACCCAAACGAAAAATGGTTTAAAGTTGAAGGTGAAGAAGTACCTGAGGGCATAATGGACGAAAGCCTGTGGGATTACTTTGATCCAGAGCGCGAACTTAACGCATCACACCTTTTTGATTTTAACTCAGGTAATAACGAGCGCGGCATTTGTACATTGCCATACACGCGCCAACGCGATAACCAAGACGTGTACATTCCAGTAAACGTGATTGGTAATATTTTTGTATCTAACGGTATGAGCGCAGGTAACACCAAGTTTGAAGCGCGAGTTCAGGGCTTGTCTGAAGTATTTGAACGCGCAATAAAAAACCGTATTATTGCTGAAGGCATTTGTTTACCAATCGTGCCTGAAGAGGTTGTTAAGCAGTACCCACAAATTCACGAAGCATGTGAAGAACTGCGTAGCCATGGTTTTCATTTACGTATTGCCGATGCATCACTAGGCGGTAAATACCCAGTAATGAGCGTAACGCTGATTAACCCAACAGATGGCTCTGTATTTGCCTCGTTTGGTGCTCACCCTTCATTTGAAGTAGCCCTTGAGCGTACCGTTACAGAACTTTTACAAGGTCGCCGCCTTGATCAGCTTGATGTGTTCCAACCGGCTACATTTGATAACGACGAAGTAGCAACGCCTGAAAACATTGAACTGCACTTTATTGATTCTAGCGGTTTGATTTCGCATGATTTCTTCCGTGCCAAAGCAGATTTTGACTTTGTACATTGGGACTTTAGCGGTACAACAGAGCAAGAATACAACTTCTGTACAGATTTAATTCATAGCATGAACCACGACATTTATATTATGGATTACACGCACCTAAACGTGTATGCATGTCGTATTTTAGTACCGGGCATGTCAGACATTTACCCAGTAGATGAGCTTATTTGGCGTAACAACAACGAAGGCGCTAAGTTCCGTGAAGCATTCCTATCGCTTGATCAGTACGATGCTGAGCAATGGATGGACATTTACGACAGCTTAGAAGAAGCCGGCCACAGCGATATTATTCGCGCAGCAGAGTTTATTGGCCTTGCAACCGATGCCGATACACCTTGGCATACGCTACGTATTGGTGAGCTTAAAGCGCACCTATGTTTAGCCGCAGGCAGCGAAGAAGCCATTGATTGGGTTGATTGGATACTGCATACAGGCCAAGTAAACGAAGAGGCAATGCGCCATTTCCGCTGCTTAAAAGCCATTCTTGAAATTAAATACGATGACGAGCGTGAATACGCCGACTACCAAGACGCACTGGGTTTAATGTTTGGTAGCGACAACGTAGCGCTTGCAATTGAAATTGCTGAAGGCCGTACATTATTTAATGGTTTAACCTTCCCAGGTTTATCGCTTGAAGGCTTTAAAAAGCATGCAGCGCTACTTGATGGCTACCGCAAGTTACATGTAGCTAAGCAAAATCATTGGGCACGTGAAGTAAGCGATTCTTAATATTTAGATCGTTAATTATAAAAATAAAATGGCGCTTATGCATAAGCGTCATTTTAATTTGTACAATAAATAGCTATAGTGGAATTGCCTAAATTCAAGCCAATAGTAGCTAATGCCACCAATTAACAATAAAAAAGCAAGTGCGCACAACTATAACCGAACTTTTTGGTTATCGATGACACTACTACTTTTGGTGAGTGTTGTACTTGACCGCATCAACTATAATCGCGCAAAAGATGCGTATCGCCTTCAAATCCTCTCCGATGTAAGCACCTATAGAGCACAACTAGAAGCCATTTTAATTTCTAACATTCAGTTAGTACGCGGCTTAGGCGTGGCTGTTTCTGCAGAGCCTAACTTAAATCAAGAACGCTTTGCACAAATTGCAGCCCCCCTTTTTAATACATCAAAAGAGCTTAGAAATATTGGCGGTGCACCCAATATGATTATTAAAATGACTTACCCGCTTGAAGGAAATGAAGCGGCTCTGGGCCTCAACTTGCTTGCGAATAAAAATCAACGCGCTGACGCTATTAAAGCGCGAGACACCAACACAATTATAATGGCTGGCCCGTTAACGCTAGTGCAAGGAGGTGAGGCACTCATAGCGCGTGTGCCAGTCTATACCCCGCCTGATAAAAATTTTTGGGGATTACTTTCTGTTGTTCTAGATATTAATAAAATTTATAAAAACGCCGGAATTTTAGATCTTAAAGAAAAATATAACGTTGCACTCCAAGGCAGAAATGGGCTGGGCGATAAAGGCGAGTTTTTTTTTGGTGACGCCGCAATATTAAATCAAGATCCCCTCGCATTTTCGTTAAACTTTCAAGGCGGAAGCTGGCAGTTATACGTTGCACCCAAGCAGGGCTGGAGCCCACCCAACTCAGCAGTTTGGCCATTACGTTTAGCAATAATTATTATTTGTGCGTTACTTACATGGGCATTTTTGTTCTTTTTAAAAATGCTTGACCGTCAGCAAAAAAACGAAAGAATGCTAGAAACCATGAGCGATTTGGCGCAAATAGGTGCGTGGTCGTTTAATTTAGAAACCAAGCAAGTTTATTGGTCAGATATGACTAAAAAACTGTTTAAATACCCACTCAATACCCAGCCACAATGGCCTGAAGATTTAAGCTATTTTAAAGAGGGCGAAAGCAGAGAAACGATCAAACCTCTACTCGAACGTGCTATTAAATATGGCCACAGTTACGAAGTTGAAATAGAAGTAATAAACGGCGAAGGGAAAGCTGTATGGGTACTGGTTAACGCAGAAGCTGAACATAAAAATGGTCGATGTGTGCGTATTTTTGGTTCGCTACAAAATATTGATACCCGTAAAAAAATTGAATTAGAAAACAGCTTTATAGCACTACACAATGAAACGTTAGCCTCATTAACGGTTAATAAGCTCATTTTAAACGGTAAACTTAGCCAATCAAAAGACATACTCACTGAGGCTATTTGCCATGCTTTAAAAATTGAGCGTGCCAGCATTCGTTTTTATAACGAAGACCAAACACAGTTAATACCGTTTGCACTTCATAGCGAATTAACACAGGCCGAGAGCGTTGAACTTACTTGGCTTAGAAAACACCTTCCTGACTTTTTTAATATGCTTGATCACCAAGCTGTATTTAATATTCCCGACGTTATTCATAATTCAGCGCTATCTCCTTTGTCGCCATATTACTTATTGCCACTGGGAATAAAATCGATGCTGTGCGTAACAATCCCTGCCGGCAACGGAGTATTAGGAATAATATGTGCTGAGCAATGCAAAACCACACGCTTGTGGACAAAAAACGAAGAAAGTTTTTTAATCACAGTGGCTACGCTTATAGGCAGTTTACATTCAAGCCAGCAACGCATAGAAGCAGAACAAGAATTAGTAGAAGCTAAGGAATTAGCCGAACAAGCGGTGGCAGCAAAAAGTGAATTTTTAGCAACTATGAGCCACGAAATTCGCACTCCTATGAATGGGGTGCTAGGCATGCTAAATATAATTAAGCAAACAAAGTTAGATCAACAACAAGCACATCATATAGAGCTTGCGCAATCATCTGCCGAATCATTGCTTAATATTATTAATGACATATTAGACTTCTCTAAAATGGAAGCGGGTAAACTTAATATTGATAGTATTCAGTTTAATCTCCCCAAATTATTAGGTGAAGTGGTTGAATCGTTTGCACTAAAAGTAGAGCAAAACAATACAAAACTAATTTTAGACGCAACCCAAATTACAGTAAGTGAAATAATTAGTGATCCGAATAGGCTTAGGCAAATTCTTAATAACCTGATTGGCAATGCTGTTAAATTTACTAAAAACGGTGACGTTATTATTATAGCCAGAGTGGACGACTCTACCGATGGCTCCTTTTTAGAGTGCTCAGTAATTGACACTGGTATTGGTATTAATAAAAACCAGCAAACATCGTTATTTAATTCATTTACACAGGCCGACACTTCAACTACGCGCCAATTTGGCGGTACAGGCCTTGGGCTAACGATAGTAAAACAACTATGTGAATTAATGGGCGGAAGCGTCAGTGTCAACAGTGTTGAAGGCGAAGGCAGTACGTTTTCATTTAGTGTAAAAATACAGCCTAGATTAAGTAAAGAACAAGATTTACCAAGCCATCTAATAAACAACAAACGTATTTTATTTATTGATGAGTGCCACTTAAATACCAGTATAGCCACTAAACAGCTGACAATTTGGGGGGCCCATGTGGAGTTTATTAATGACTATAATGAGGTGCTGATACATTTAGAAGAGACGACTCATTCATACGATGCAATTTTAGTTGATTATCACTTTTTTTCTGTTGCTGCAAAAACGCAAACAACCGCCTTACAAAACTTTATTAAAAAGTTTAAATGTAAATCAGTAATTATGGCGCCAATGAGTTATTCACAAAAAGAATCAACGCTTAAAATGAATGTCGACTGCATGATTTTTAAACCTCTTACGCCATCAGATCTGTTTGATTCACTCACTAATGAAAAGTTTTTAGAGCAGCAATTAAATCAGGCGCAACTCACTAATACACTTACAAAAGCACCTATTAAAGATTCATCAGAGCCCGTTTTATTGTTAGTAGAAGACAATAAAATAAATCAAGTTGTGGCCTCTGCATTGTTAAAAGAGGCCGGGGTGATCTTTGATATTGCTGAAAATGGTGAGCAAGCAATTAGCAAACTAAACGCCAAACAAAATAACCCGTATAAACTTATTTTAATGGATTGCCAAATGCCAATAATGGATGGTTATCAAGCCACGCAGGCAATCAGACAAGGCGGAGCAGGTGAAAAATATAATGCTGTATCAATTATTGCTTTAACGGCTAATGCCATGCAAGGCGATAGAGAAAAATGTATTGCTGCGGGCATGGACGATTACTTAACTAAGCCGCTTGATATGGCCGCCTTAAAACCCAAGTTGCAGCACTGGCTTGGCAGCTAAATAAGGCTTACCACTAATTAGCATTAACAATTAATATTTTTAAGGGTACTTATGCAGTTATCACCACACCAACAACGTGTTATTGGTTGTCTCCTAGAAAAACAAAGCACTACACCAGAGCATTATCCTTTGTCACTGAATGGGTTAACCAATGCATGTAATCAAAAATCGAATCGCGATCCTGTTCTTAATTTAACCGAAAGTGATGTGCAAGTTGTGCTAGATGAACTTAGTGACATGCGCCTAGTTACTGTTGATGAAGCACTTTCGGGGCGAGTAAATAAATACGACCACCGCTTTTGTAATACCGAATTTAGTAGCTTACAGTTTTCAGCACAACAACGTGCCATTATTTGCCTATTGCTGTTACGCGGCGCCCAAACACCCGGTGAATTAAGAACACGCAGCGCTCGTCTCGCTGATTTTAATAATGTAGATGAAGTTGAAAATGCGCTAAATAAATTAATTGAAAATGAGCAAGTTGCCAAGTTACCGCGCGAAGCAGGTAAACGTGAAAGCCGATATATTCATTTATTTGGTGAGCAACCAATTACGCCTGATAGCGATACCATTAATTTACCCAGCGAAGCCATTAAAGATAAAGAGCTAAACGATTTATTACGCGAAGTAGAAGAGTTAAAAGCAGAACTTAACCAGATAAAAGCACATTTAGGGCTTTAAATAAGTAAAACTAAATCACATAATAAGTTTATTGCGTATCACATTTAAAATCTTACAAGGAGCCGGCAATGCGCGCCGAAATAATGGCTGAAATGAAAGTTCAGCCAACCATTGATGTAAACGCTGAGATCTCTCGTCGAGTTAACTTTATAAAAGCACGTTTAGTTGCGGCCCACTCACGCTCGCTTGTGCTTGGTATTAGTGGCGGGGTTGATTCTTCAACTTGCGGCCGTTTATGCCAATTAGCTGTTAACGAATTAAATGAAGAACACAGCACCAACAAATATCAATTTATTGCTGTGCGCCTACCTTACGGCGTGCAAGCTGATGAAGACGAAGCACAAATGGCGGTAGATTTTATTCAGCCAAGCAAGCGTATGACCGTTAATATTCAGCCTGCTGCTGATGCTTTACATGAGCAAGTGTTAATCGCAATAACTAGCAGCGGTGACGCATTACCAGAGCAAGCTCAAATAGATTTTATTAAAGGTAACGTTAAAGCACGCCAACGTATGGTTTCTCAATACGAAATTGCTGGTTTTAGCCAAGGCTTGGTTGTAGGTACCGATCATAGCGCAGAAAACATTACAGGCTTTTACACTAAATTTGGCGATGGTGCATGTGATTTAGCGCCTCTTTTTGGTTTATCTAAGCGCCAAGTTCGCGCACTAGCGACTGCCCTAGGTGCGCCAGCAGTGCTTGTTGAAAAAGCCCCTACAGCCGATTTAGAAAGCGACCGACCGGGCCTCACCGACGAAGAAGCGCTCGGTTTAAGTTACAATCAAATTGATGATTTTTTAGAGGGCAAACCTGTCTCTGAAGAGGTGGAGCAAAAGTTAATCGGTATATATCTGCGCACGCAACATAAACGCCAGCCAATACCAACAATTTACGATTGATATAAGTGATATAAAAAGCAATTAACAGCATCTAGTTTAATTGCTTTTTTGATCGCCCTATTCAAATATTACGTACACATTGCACTTAACGTACTAATATTTATTAAAAACTTGCCAAAGAGAACACTGCATTATATGACATCGCCTATTTTAATTACTGGCGCAGGCCAACGAATCGGCCTAGCCCTTGCTCAGCATTACTTAACCCAAGGGCAAAAAGTGATTATTACTTATCGTACTCGCCATGATGCCGTAGAAAAACTAGCGCAGCAGGGAGTGACTTGTATCCATGCCGATTTCAGTACTGATGCGGGAATTAATGAGTTTATTAATACATTGAAAGCCCATACCCAATCCTTAAAGGCTGTTATACACAATGCATCTAGCTGGGACTGTGAAGCAAATAACCCAGACCACGCTAAGCTTTTTGATAACATGATGCGCATTCATGCCAAAACACCCTACTTAATTAATATGCAGTGCGCTGACTTACTTTTAGCGTACCAGCAAGCTAGCGGTGCTGCGGCTGATATTGTGCACCTTACTGACTATGTGGTTGAAACAGGAAGCCCTAAGCATTTGGCGTATGCGGCAAGCAAAGGCGCACTTGATAATCTAACAAAATCGTTTAGTGCTAAATACGCACCAAATATAAAAGTAAATGCGGTTGCGCCTTCGCTTATTATTTTTAACGAGCACGACGACGAACAATACCGCGCTAAAACACTCAAAAAATCATTGATGGGCATCGAACCTGGGTGCCAAGAAATTATAAACAGCATTGATTTACTATTACAAAGTCAGTACATAACAGGACGCTCTATCCCTGTTGATGGCGGACGTCATTTAAAGTAAAAAACACTGAGACACCTATGCATAACGAATTAAAAGACAGCTACCAAAAAATTATAACCGCCGTAGGCGAAGACGCTGAACGCGAAGGTTTATTAGACACACCAAAACGTGCTGCAAAAGCAATGGAATACCTAACACAAGGGTATCGCCAAACGCTTGATGAAATTACTAATAATGCCGTATTTACCTCTGATGCAGACGACATGGTACTTGTGCAAGATATAGAACTTTACTCTATGTGTGAGCATCACTTGCTACCATTTATTGGGCGCTGCCATATTGCTTATATTCCAAACGGCAAGGTGCTGGGGTTATCTAAATTTGCGCGTATTGTTGATATGTTTTCGCGTCGCTTTCAAATACAAGAACAGTTAACACATCAAATTGCCAAAGCCGTTGAAGAAGTGACTGGTGCAAAAGGTGTAGGCGTTATTGTTGAAGCTAAGCACATGTGCATGATGATGCGCGGTGTAGAAAAGCAAAACTCAAGCATGCGTACATCAGTAATGCTGGGTAACTTTAGAAGCGACCCTAAAACACGCAACGAATTTTTGCAGCTTATTAAAGGGTAATCTATGGCCAACGCAATTATTAATGTTACTAACTTACGCTTACGTACATTTATTGGTTTTAATCCTGAAGAGCGTGAAAAAAAGCAAGACGTAGTGATCAACCTTGAGATTCACTACCCTGCCGACAACGCATGTAAAACCGATGAAGTAGACCAAGCACTTAACTATAAAGTGATCACCAAAGAGGTGATTAGTTTAGTTGAGCAAGGACACTTTTTATTACTAGAAAAGCTAGTCGCTGAAATTCTTGCTGTTTGTCATTCACACCCGAGTGTGAATTATGCCAAAGCCCGTGTAGATAAACCGCATGCGCTTCGCTTTGCTGACTCTGTATCGTTAACACTTGATTGGACAAAGTAGTGTGCGTATAGCTTAAATAAGAGCCTCTACTCCCACGGCAAGGGCAATAACCGCTAAATAGCGTGCGCCTTTGCCAAGTGTTACTAAAAGTAAAAACACGCTAAACCTCACTTTAAAAATACCGCCAATAACTGTTAATGGGTCGCCAACAACAGGCAGCCATGCAAACAATAGGCTATATACGCCATATTTATTAAACTGATTTTGTGCCTTTTCAAGCCCTTGTTCTGATACTGGAAACCACGTTTTATGTTTAAAACGTAAAACTTGCGTGCCTAACCAATAGTTAACACAGCTTCCCAATACATTACCTAGTGTTGCTACCAACCATAAAAGCCAAAGGTTAACTTGGCTTTGTGTGATCATTCCCACCATGATCACCTCTGAAGAACTCGGCAATAGCGTAGCTGAAATAAATGCGCTTAAAAACAGCGTTAGATAAAGCATAATAACCTTGCGGGGAAAGGTAAAACCCCAGCCTTAGGCTAGGGTCTGTTTATATAAATAATTGAGCGCTTATTTTATCAAATTTAAACTCAGTGGATAATTAAACTCTTTACCTTCATTGGCTTTAATACTCGCTAAAACCACCATAATAAAAGAAAAGATAGCCACAATAGGTAATAAAATTACACCGATCACAACAAACATCAATGCAAAACAAATAATATAGGCAATTGCCATGGTTATCTGAAAATTAAGCGCTTTTTTACCGTGCTCATTGACCATTTGCATTTCATCTTTTTTAATTAACCAAATAATTAATGGCCCTATTATTGAACCAAACGGCACAATAAATCCTGCAAACGCGCTTAAATGGCACAACATTGCCCATGTGCGCTCATCTTTATTTACTACTTTAACCTGTTGATTTTCTTCCATAACACAATCCTTTAATTTTTATAATGCGGTTTAATTATACACAGGTCTATAAGTTTTCTGGCGTATTTATTTACAAAAATCACAACCTACATTCCTGTGATAAAAAAGTGATAAGTTTGTGAGAGTTTCTGGAGACGATTGTTCAATACTTATCTCGAATCATCACTTACAGGAAATAAAAAATGAAAGCTTCAACTTTTACACTTGCAACTCTTTTAGCGGTAGCTAGCCAGTCAACCATGGCTGCAGAGTTAGACTTAACAATAACCAACCTAACCCAAGGCATTCACTTCACTCCGCTACTCGTTACAGCACACAACAGTGAAGATAAGCTTTTTGAAGTTGCAACTGAAGCTTCTACCGCATTACAAACAATGGCTGAAGGCGGCAACATTGCTGAGCTAATGGCACAAGCCACTGCAGCAGGTAGCGATATGGCTGCAAACCCAGCAGAAGGTCTATTAGCACCATCGTCATCAACCATGACAACACTAATGACGACAGACGGTAACGATTACTTATCAGTGACCGCTATGTTACTACCTACAAACGATGGCTTTGTTGGCCTTGATAGCTGGAAAATACCAACCGAAGCCGGTACCTACACAGTTTATTTAAATGCATACGATGCGGGCACTGAGCAAAATAATGAGCTAGTGGTTGAAGGTTCTGGAGCACCTGGTACGCCAGGTATTCCTGCAGCACCAGGTGGTGATGCGGGTACAGGTGGCGCAGGCTTAACAAGCACCGATAGCAACATTAATGTGCATATTCACCCTGGTACACTAGGTGACGACGACTTAACCGCTGGTAATAGTGATTTAAGCAACACGGTTCACAGATGGTTAAACCCTGTAGCTAAACTAACCGTTACGGTTAAGTAGGAGCGTAATCATGGCATCTTTAAATAACTTTAAAAAAAGCATCGTGGTTGTTGCACTTGCAGCTTCACTTGCAGCCTGTGGCGACAACGACAGTAACGATCCTGTTCAAGTTGTCACACCGCCGACTCCTGAGCCTGTAAGCTATACATTTGATGTAACCGTCAGTAATTTAACCGCAGGGCAGCCACTATCGCCTATTGCCATTATTGCACATACAGAAGGCACACTTTGGCAAATAGGTAGTCCTGCATCGGTTGCATTAGAAACAATGGCTGAAGGAGGCGACAACAGCCAACTACTTGCATTAGAAAACGCCATTGCAAATGCATCAAGCGAAGGCCCTGTTGGACCTGGCGTAAATACCACGATTACATTAACGACAGACTCACTTGAAGCACTCAAGCTTTCACTTGCCACTATGATGGTGAACACAAATGATGGATTTACCGGTCTTAGTGCTTTAGACGTATCTTCATTAGCCGTGGGTGACTCTTTAATTCGCACCACTGTTGCTTATGATGCAGGTACTGAAGCAAATACAGAAGCAGCTGGTACGATACCCGGTCCTGCTGATGGCGGAGAAGGTTTTAATGAAGCCCGTGATGATGTTAATTTTGTAGCAAGACACCCAGGTGTAGTTACAAATGAAGATGGCTTATCTAGTTCAGTACTTAGCCCTGAACATAAGTTTGATAACCCATTAGCAAAAGTGGTTATTACCCGCACTCAGTAATTCGTTTATCAGTATTGACCTTGATATACCAGCTTGTAATGGGGAAGTAGGGGCGCACGGAAGCCCCCTTTTTTTTACGAGGATAAACAATGCGTCATGAAAAATTACTCATAGTTGAAGACGACAGAGAAATTGGTAAATTAATTACCACACAGCTTACATCGCTAAATTTACATGTGGATCATGTTATAAGTGCTGAGCTGGCTCTAAAAAAAATTGCCAAGCACCCCTACGGGCTTATTTTACTGGATATAAACCTACCGCAAATGGATGGATTAAGTTTATGTCGTAAAATAAAAGAGCACTATCCAACGACCTCCGTTATTTTACTCACCGCACTAAGTAGTGACATGGATAGGGTTATTGGCCTAGAAATGGGCGCAGACGACTATATTTGTAAACCCTTTTTTGCACGTGAACTACAAGCCAGAGTAAAAACCCAACTTCGACACAGAGCACAGTTACTCGCCAGCCAAAATACCGATGAACCCTCTGTTGCAAGTGAACAAACCCTTAAAGTTGGCTCATTAAACATTGAGTTTGACTCTCATCAAGTGTATTTGGCCGAACAGGCAATTAACCTAACTGCCACCGAGTTTGATTTACTGGTGTATTTTGCACGCCACCCTAACCATGTATTTAGTCGCCAACAACTACTTGATAAAGTCTGGGGCTACCAACATAGCGGTTACGAACATACTGTTAATTCACATATTAATCGGTTACGCGCAAAGCTTGAATTGCACCAATCGACACCTATTATAGAAACCGTTTGGGGTGTGGGATACAAACTCAATCCAAGCCAACTTAATTAAGATTTTTATTATGAGACTTTCTTTGTACCAAAAATTAGCAGTGTCGTTAGCCGTTATTTTTTGTTTTATTTGCGCGCTGGTTTATAGCTGGAGTAAACAACTAGAACTCAACTCTAAACACCATGGAGAACAAAATTTACATTTAGCGCTAGCTGAGCATTTAGTACAAGATAACCCATTGATAAAAGAAGGCGTATACGATTACGAAGCCCTTGAAAACCTATTTCATACCTTAATGTTACTCGGCCCCGCCTTTGAATTTTACTTTGTAGACGAAAACGGAAAAATATTAACTTACTCCGCAGAACCCGGAAAAGTGAAGCGTACACATATTAATTTAACGCCATTAAAGCACCTTATAGCTAACCCAAGTGCTACACCAGTTTATGGCGACAACCCAAGAAACCCTGAGCAACAAAAAATATTTTCTGTGGCGCCTGTTTTTAATAACAACACATTGCAAGGGTATTTATATGTGATTATTGGTGGTGAGGCATACGACACCTCTCTTAATCATATAAAAAGTAACGACTCGTTATTATTGGCTGCCATATGGCTAGGCTCAGCACTCGTTTTTTTATTTATTGCGATGCTTATTTTACTGCGATTTTTTACAAACCCTATTCAACGCCTTGCAAAAGATGTAAGCAAAATTGAGGCTGCAAACTACAGCCTAAACGACACAAAACTGAGTATTTATTCAACTCAAAAAAGTAATGAAGTCCATAGCTTAAGCCGAACTATTCAAGCAATGCTCACACGTATAAATGAGCAATTTAAAGCACTAGAGCAAGGCGATAAACAACGCAAAGAGCTACTTACTCACTTATCTCATGACTTACGTACGCCACTGGCTTCGTTACAAGGTTTTTTAGAGGTGTTAAATCAGTCAGGTGACAAACTAAGTGCGCAAGAGCAGCAAGAGTACTTGCAAGTATCACTAAATAACTGTGGTCAACTTAAGCAACTAATAGAGCAAATTTTTGAACTCGCACACCTCGAAAATGGCGAAATAAGCATCAACAAAGAAACATTTAACCTAGGTGAACTTATTTACGATTGTATTGCTAAGTTTAGTTTGGCCGTAGAGAAAAAAGGCATTAATTTATCGGTTGATCCAGAAATTTGTGACTTTCCTGTCATTGCCGACATAGCCAAACTTGAGCGTGTTTTAAGTAACTTAATCGATAACGCCATTAGGCATACCCCGCGTGACGGCAGTATTGCTGTGCGTGTAAAACGCGGTAATGACAATCAATTATTTGTGCAGGTTTCTGATACCGGCGTGGGTATTAAACACGAAGAGTTAAATGCCATTTTTGATCCTCATTACCAAGCTAGTAATTCTAACAAAGCCGGCCGACAACAAGGTGGTTTGGGCCTTGCTATTTGCCGCGGGCTATTAAAACTCATGGACAGTGAAATAAATGTACAAAGTGAACTAGGCAAAGGCACTATGTTTAGCTTTAATTTGCCACAAAAAAAGGCGTAACTTAACGTTACGCCTTAGCTCATTACTTAGTTGAATTGTGGGACCGCTGACCTTTGCAAATTAAATCAACAGCCCCTAGGGTTTGTTATTTTTTTATACCCGCTAAATCAAGCATAAATGCATAATTTAACGCGGCATCTTCTAGGCGTTTAAAACGGCCAGAAGCACCGCCATGTCCGGCTTCCATATCTATTTTAAATAATAGTTTATTATCATCTGTTTTGTAGTCACGCAGCTTAGCAACCCATTTTGCTGGCTCAAAATATTGAACCTGTGAATCGTGTAAACCTGTAGTAACTAACATATTAGGGTAGTCTTGCTTACTGACCTGATCGTACGGTGAATAAGACAACATATAATCGTAATATTCTTTCTCGTTAGGGTTACCCCACTCGCCATACTCGTTAGTTGTAAGCGGAATCGTTTCATCTAGCATAGTAGTAACCACATCAACAAACGCAACCTGTGCAACCATGCCTTTATAAAGCTCAGGCGCTTGGTTTGCCACTGCACCCATTAATAGTCCACCCGCACTGCCGCCTTGTGCAAATATGTTGTCTTTTGCACCATACTTTTGCTCAACTAATGACTTAGTTACATCTACAAAGTCGTTAAACGTGTTCTTTTTGGTAAGTAGCTTACCCGCTTCGTACCACGGGCGACCTAACATTTGCGAACCACGTACATGGGCAATTGCAAATACAAAACCGCGGTCAAGCAACGTTAATCGTGCAGACGAAAAGCTCGGATCCATTGTTGCGCCATACGAACCATAGCCGTATTGCAATAATGGGTTAGTGCCATCTTTTTTAAATAACTCTTTTCGATACACCAAACTCACCGGTACTTTTACGCCATCGCGTGCTGTTACAAAAATACGTTCTGAGGCATAGTTGTCCGCGTTAAAGTCACCTAATACTGTTTGTTGTTTTAATAATGTTTTTTCGCCAGTGGCCAAATTAACATCATAAGATGAACCCGGCGTCGTCATACTGGTGTAGTAAACACGCAGCGTATCGCTGTCTAATTCGTTATTACCGTACGCATTAATTGTATATGCACTGTCGTTAAAGCTTAGTGGTAACTCTTTGCCCGATGTTAAATTACGCGCAATCAGTGTTGATTGGCCCATTTCGCGTTGTTGGTATACTAAGTAGTCATCAAACAACTCAACACCTTCGAGTTTAATACCCTCGCGCGCAGGGATCACGCTTTGCCAATTTGCTTTATCACCGGCTTTATCAATATCTACTTTCATAAGCTGAAAGTTAACGGCATTTAAATTAGTAACAATGTAATAAGTATTGCCTAATTTGGAAATGCTGTATTCAAGGTTGGCTTCACGTTCAATTAAGCGCTTAGGCTTAGCGTTTACATCATTTGCATTAAGTACTGACAAACCCGATGCATCAGTACTGCTATGCCAAATATAAATTTCTGAGCCGTCTTTGCTCTTGCTCATACCTGTGTAATAGCTTGTGTCTGTTTCTTCGTAAACAAGCTCGTCATCGCTTTGTGGTGTACCAAGCGTATGACGATAAACCTGATACCCGAGTAAGGTTTGCGCGTCTTTTTTGATGTAATAGACTGTTTTATTGTCGTTCGCCCACACAACATAACCACTGGTGCCTTCAAGCGTGTCGTCTAATAATTTACCAGTGCTTAAATCCTTAATTTTTATGTTGTAAACACGGCGACTTACCGTATCTTCACCATACGCCATTAAGTTGTCATTTGGGCTGACATTTAGGCCACTAACCGCAAAATAGTCATGACCTTTAGCCAATTCATTTACGTCTAAAATAACTTCCTGATCGGTGCCTGCAAAATCACTACTGCGTAAGTAAGTGGCGTACTCATTATCGCCGCGAGTTTGCGACGAGTAATAGTACTGGCCGTCTTTTACCGGAACAGAGTCATCATCTTTTTGGATTCGCCCTTTAAGCTCTTCAAATAAACTACTTTGTAATTTTTTAGTATGCGCAAGCATAGCGTCAGAATACGCATTTTCGGCTTCTAAATAGTTAATGATCTCAGGTGCTTTTCGCTCGTCATCTCTGAGCCAGTAGTAATTATCGATACGTGTATCGCCATGAATGGTCATTTCATGGGGTACTTTTTTAGCAATTGGTGCAACCGCTGTTACAGTTTGAGCTGACTCAACTTGAACCGTATTTTTTTGAGTTTCTTCGGGGGCTTTATTACACCCGCTTAAAATAGCAAGCGAGAGTGCAGCAAGTGCAAAGGGAGTACGTGTCATCAGGCAAAGTCCTTATTATTTTTGTTACCTAAATATACCTAAAATTAATACCTTTTGTGATTTAGTTTGTGAAGCTATGTAAAAAGGGAGCCGAAGCTCCCTTTAATTTAGTACTTAATCATTTTTAAGCTTACTTTTGCTTACGACGACGCATGAATGCGAACGGTGCTACTAGAAGCGTTAACCAAGCTAATGAACCTGACGAACTTTTCTTCTCTGGCTCTGGAATAACAACTGCCGGAGGTACTACTGCAGTTACATTAACAGTTACAGTTACAGGCTCAGAAACATTGCCTCGAATATCAATCGCAACAACTTCCATTTCAGCAGTAGTATCACCTGCTAGCATGTTGGTGTCAGCAACCACAATTTGACCTTGCTCATCAACACCTAACCCAATATTTGTGTTTGATTGAACGTAGTACTCAGAAACCGCTAAGTCAAAATCGGCTTCTTCAATTGTAAGCGCTCCAACTACTGTACCATCAGCCGCATCTTCAGAAACTGAGAATTCACCACCTACTAAGATAGGCGCCTCAATAGCTGGTAATGTAAGCTCTTCACTTGTCATTGCTTTAATGATGTTAGTGCCAGCACCTTGAGATAAAACAAATGGACCACTTGCAGATACCATTGCTTTTTCACCAGGTAGAAGTGATGCAACGGCTTCGCCAGTTTCAAGCGAAGTCATTTGAACTTCAGGCTGAACACCAAATACCACAGAGCCAGTTACACTGTCTGTCTCAGAGAAAACACCTGACTGGTAGCTTGGGTAACCAACAGATACTCTAAAGTTCATTGGCTGACCAAGTAACGACCCATCAATGTTCATTAGCTCAGAACAACCAGTAAATGTGATTGTATCCTCACCTGCTGAATGAAGAAGTGGTGTACCCCATGCCCAACCATCATTACCAGCACCGTCAGTAGTACCAATTAATGTACGGCTACGGCCTGGTGAAGCCGTTGTACGGCCACGGTCATTTAAGTTTTGTAAGAACTGATCAGCAACACCATCATTATCTGTATCAATTTCAACTCTGTAACCAGCCTGGAAAGTGTGCGTTAGCGGATCACGTAATTGAATTGATGAAGTGATGTAAATACCTGAATCACAGAAGTCTGCACCAAATGCAGAGAATGTGCTCGACAGAATATTATACTCAGCCTCTTCCATTGTTTTCTCTGTGCCTACTGCAATGATGCTTTCGGCTTGAGGAGTGATTTCAGTCTGACCTGTATTTTCAAGTACTAGTGCAACTTTATTGTCAATTAGCTCGGCAGTATAACTTAGCTCTGTCGCTGCTTTCGGCATTGCATGATACACAACGTGTAGATCGTGAGTTGTATCTGTTGACGCATCATCAAATACTAACGCACCATCAAACTCAATCGATGTTAGTGCAGCACTGCGAGCAGCAATGTCATCAGCACTAAATGGATTCTCTAATTCCCATGCAGGTAGTTTACTTGGGTCAACCATCATTGTGATATCAAAGTTTACTGCTTGCCCAGCTGGAATTGTTACTGATTCTGGGAAATCCCAGCTAACAGCTTCAGTTTTTTCGTCGCTTTCGTAACGTGCTTCAGTACGAAGGTTATATGTTTTCGCTTCAGCAGAGAAGTTTTTAACAGTGACCGTTTTAGTGATAGAACCGGCTTCTGCAAGGCTCACTAAACCATAAGAAAGGGCAGCTTGTTTTGTATCAAACTCAGCATTGTGTACCCATGCTGCAACAGGTAAGTTAACAGCCTTAGTTACATCAACTAAACCAGCACCTATCATACTAATAGGCGCAAGCTCTGAATCAGGATTAATAGCAAGAGGTTCGTTAGTTACTTCAAGGTTTGCCGCGTTCATAATCGTTGCTTTAATTTCAAACGCATTACGATTTGGATGAGCTTCACGGATCATAGCAACCGCACCGGCTGTAATTGGACCTGAGAACGAGGTACCCGACACAGGATTAGTGCCAGTTTGAGTTCCTGCTGCTGCTACGTCAATACTTGTACCTGGCGCTGTAATTTCTGGTTTAAGTAAGCCATCCATTGAAGGGCCGCGTGATGAGAATGTTGCCACAGCACCCGCTGTTGTTTTAATCTCAACACTAATATCAAATGTTGCAGGGCCGCCAGCTTCTAGCTGTGCTTTTAGTGCAGCACCCGCTGCAAAATTAATCCCAACGTTTTTAATAGTTACGTCAGCATCAAAACCACCCATTGGGGCTGGTGTGCCATCGTCAACGTTATTTGCAATAAATACAAACTCTGCACCTTTAGCTTGTGCGTTTAGTACTTTTTGTGTAAATGCACAGGCACCACGATCTATTAGTACCGCTTTACCTGTAAAGTCAACATCGTCTGCAAAAGCGTCACAGCCGTTTTGATTTGCTGTAGGGTATACTAAATCAATATCAGCACCTGATAGGGTAAAGCCATCTTGTGGGCCAAAACCTGACGCTTGAATATCGCCTTCAACGCCTGCAACTGTTCCACTTGCAATACCAACTTCTGTTGTTGGATGTGTCATTGCACCAACAGATAAGGCATTAGGAGTTGTACTTGGGCCACCAACACGGAATGGGTTATCACCATCGTTACCGGCAGAAATTACCATGTTAACACCTAATTCAACAGCACGTTGAACTAGGTATTGTGTACCACCACCAGTGTAAGTATCACCAAATTCACCACCAAGAGACATGTTCATCACGTCAACACGATCTGAAATATCGCCATCACCGTTAGGATCCATTGCAGCCTCTAATGCAGCTGCTTGTGCTGCACTTGGACAACCACCGCCACATACAGAATATGCGTATAGCTCAACCTCTGGAGCAATACCGTTTACAGAGTTTGCAGATGATGTACCATGATTTGTTGGATCACCTGTTGACGGTGAATTTGCAGCATCATTTTCAATTGGATCTGCATCATCACGAATAAAGTCATAGCCACCTTGTACAATGCCTTGCGGCCATGTAACTGTTGTAGGATCTTCTTGTGCCGCTAGGTATGCTTCAACAGTACCTGCACCGCCAAATGCTGCGTGAGTATAGTCAATACCTGTATCTAGTACTGCAACGCGCTGACCTTTACCACTTACAATACCATCAGTAATTAATGGTTTAGCGTTAATATAATCAGAGCTTGCAGCAACGTGAAGTTCACGGTCAAACATTGGTAATACTTTTGCAACGCGATCATCTTTTGCAATCTGCTTTAAAGCTTCAGGTGTTGCTTGAACTATTAACGTTGGAGCAAGAATCTTTGTTTTGCCAATTACTTTTGCATCAAAATCTAAGTTACTCAACTCTGCAGTCATTATGTCTTGAAGCTGCTCAACCTGAGCTGTTATTTCACGGCTACTTGAAGCCTGATAAGTTCCAGCTGATACTGCATCCACAGATGTTGTTGCTTTAAGAACGATCATATGAGCTGAAGGCTCTTTTTTGTCTGCTGCAACTTCAACTACTTGTTCTACTTGTTTGTAGTTAATATTTGCTTTTGGTAATTCAGCGGCACTTGCAAGTGTTGCCACAAATGCGCTAGAAACAGCCGTCGCTATCGCTGTCTTTTTTATTATATTGTTACTCATGAGTTCCCCTAGGATATTTTATGTATTATTGTAGTCACATTAATAAAGCAAATTACAATGTATGGACGAATATAAAACGTTCACCCCCCACCAAGCAACACTTTGGTTACAAATAAGCATTAAGCACATAAAAAAAACAATCAAACAAGCACCAAGCAACTGATATAAATAAATAAAACCACATTTCACTTTTGTGAATATTTGTAAACAAAAACTGCATAATAACTAGGTACTTTATGAATAATGATGTGATCAACATTTTAACTATGGCTAAAGTAATACAAACAGCTGTTGCACCAGTGTTTTTAATAACCGGTATTGCAGCTACACTTGGCGTTTTATCAAACCGCTTGGCTCGTATTACAGACCGTGCAAGGCAATTGGAGCGCAAACTAAAAGTAAGCACCGATGAAGATTTTAATAAATCGCTTGCAACTGAGCTTCGCGCTCTATTAAAACGCTCCCGTTGTATACACATAGCCTTTAGTTTAAGTGTTTTGAGCGCTTTGCTTGTATGCGCAGTGGTTATGCTATTATTTTTATCTCACATTCAATCAATAAACTTAGGCGTTACTATCGCCAGCTGTTTTGTGGCCGCTATGGCGTTGTTAATATGTGCGTTTATGTCGTTATTAGGTGAAGTTTTCTTAGCAACTCGCAGTATGCGACGAGGGATGATATTTGCTGATATTGATATGAACGATTAACTTTTAGTTAATTTTTCTGTATTAGCTTGAATAAAACCAATAGCTAAGATACAAAGCAATAGTCAAAAAATAGTTAACAGGGGCAATAATATGAAATTTAAAAAGATTCTAGCGGGTGCATTACTAACAACATGCGCGCTAAGTGTATCTGCAAACTCTGCGTTTAAAGAGCCAAGCGACGCTATTGAATACCGTCAAAGTGCTTTTTCTATGCTATCAGTTCAAATTGGCGATATGGGCGCAATGCTTAAGGGCAAGGTTCCATTTGATGCAGAACAATTCAAAATGCGTGCAAATAACGCAGCAGCGCTCTCAAAAATGCCTTGGGAAGCGTTTTACGCAGGAACAGACAAAGGCGATACATCGGCACTAGCTGCTGTTTGGTCTGAAAATACGGTATTTGTTGAAAAAGCCAATGCGTTTGCTGCAAACGCAGACAAACTTGCTCTAGCTGCCCAATCTGGCGACAAAGCGGTTATTGGTAAAGCCTTTGGTGCTTGGGCGAAAGGTTGTAAAGATTGCCACAAGCAATTTAAAGACTAATTAAAAACATAATAAAAACAAAAAAAGGACTGAGTGTTAA